>JBDTXL010000409.1:0-5976 GCA_040006195.1 Gemmatimonadota bacterium
TGCGAGAACAAGATGATGGCCGTGACCGACTATCGGTCGGGAAAGGTCATCACGACCATCCCGATTGGCGGCGGTGTCGATGCCAATCGCTACGATCCGGGCACGGGGTTGGCCTTCTCGTCGAACGGCGAGGGGTCGATCACGGTGGCCAAGGAAACCGCGCCGGGCAAGTTCGTCGTGGTGCAGACGATACCGACCGCGCCGGGCGCGCGCACAATGGAGCTCGACCGCGCATCGCACCGGCTGTTCACGGTCACGGCTCGCTTCGGACCCGCGCCTCTGCAGGCGACGCCCGAGAACCCGCGCAAACGTCCGCCGATCCTGCCGAACAGCTTCGAGCTGCTCGTCCTCGGCCAATAACCGTTCGTCGGCCGCGCGCGTAGCTTTTGAACATGCGCGTGCTTCTGGTCGAGGACGATCGATCGCTGGCAGAGATCATCGTCGCGGGAATGCGGGAGCAGCAGCTCTCGGTGCTCGTCGCGTCCAGCGTCCGGGAGGGGCGCGAGCGCGCGGAGCTCGGCCACTACGATGTCATCGTGCTCGACGTCATGCTCCCCGACGGATCGGGGTTCGAGCTGTGCGCGTGGATTCGCGCACGCAAGATCACCACGCCGATTCTCATGCTGACGGCTCGCGATGCCGTGGACGATCGTGTGAAGGGGCTCGAGTCGGGCGCAGATGATTATCTCATCAAGCCGTTTGCCTTTCGTGAGCTCGTCGCGCGCATCCGGGCGCTCGCGCGACGACGGCCGGCGATCACGGATAGAGAGCATCAGGTAGCGGATCTGAGCGTGGATCTGGCGTCGCACTCCGTGTCACGAAAGGGAACGACGATTCGGCTGACCGCAAAGGAATTCGCCCTCCTCGAGTTCTTCGTGCTGCATGCGGGAGTCGTGGTCGACCGTGCGGCGATCAGCGCGCATGTGTGGGACGAGAATCACGATCCGTTCACCAACGTGCTCGAGGTGCTCGTGCGGCGCCTGCGACGCAAAATCGACGATGACTTCGAGCCGCGTCTGATTCACACGATTCGCGGCGCCGGCTATCGCTTCGGGCCATGACGGAGACGCAGACGTCGAAAGCGAGAGCGACGCGACCGTCCGCGTCGGCCGCGCGGGCGCTCGGGCGCCTGCGACTGCGCGTCACCGCGTGGTACGTCGCGACCTTTGCGCTCGTTCTCGCCACACTCGGCGCGCTCCTGTTCGCGGCCCTTGCGCATGACGTCTCAGATCAGCTCGATGGATCGCTTCGGTTGGCGACGACGGAGATCGCGCGAGCGAGCGAGCGCCGCGAGCAGGAGCGTGCGGGTGGCGGTGCGGCCGCGATCGATGCGGTGGATGAGCTCCGTATCCCCGGTTTCGATCTCTATCTCTTCGACCTCGAGGGGCGACCGCTTACGCCGACCGCGGCCGACTCCGACGTGCGAACGCTCGCGAGAGCGGCGGCCGATCGGGGATCGGCAAGCAGGCGATGGGAGGCACCGGAGGATTTGACGCTTCAGGCCCACGCGGAGAAGTTCGCGACCGGGAGCGGAGCGCAGTACGTCGCCGCCGCCGTTGTGAATCGCGACGCCATCGACGATCGCTACTCGACGCTGCTCGCGCTCGTCGGTGGGCTCGGCGCACTGGGCCTCGCCCTCGTGGCCACTGGCGGATGGTTCCTCGCACGCAAGTCCGTGGAGCCGGTGGAGCGGTCGATGGGGCAGACGCGGCAGTTCATGGCCGATGCGGCTCACGAGCTGCGCACCCCCGTCGCGGTGATGCGAAGCCGCGTCGACGTCACGCTCGCGCAGCAGCGCGATGCGGCTGCGTATCAGATCACGCTCACCGAGCTTCGCGGCGAAGTCGAGCGCCTCGCGACGCTCGTCGACGATCTCTTCACGCTCGCGCGCGCAGACGCGGACGAACGGCCGTTCGTACCCGAAGAGGTGCAGCTCGATGAGATCGTGCTCGGCGCCGTGACTACGGCCGGGTGGATCGCCGAGAGGCGCGAGGTCAAGCTCACCGTCGAAGACGCCGAGGAGTCGGTGATTCGGGGAGACGCGTCGCTGCTGCGGCAACTGGTCATGATTCTGCTCGACAACGCAGTCAAGTTCAGCGAGGAGGGCGGAACGGTCACGATCACGGTTCGCGCGAGCGGCGACGGCGCGTCGCTCATCGTTCGCGATCACGGCAGCGGCATCGCGGATGCAGACACTCCGCACGTCTTCGACCGGTTCTACCGCGCGGAGACCGTGCGCGGATCGACCGCGGGAGCCGGTCTTGGGCTCGCGATCGCGAGATGGATCGCCGAGCTGCACGGTGCGCGGATTTTGCTGGAGGGGCCGACGGATGGCGGAACGCGCGTAACCGTGCACTTCCCCCCCTCAGCGCGGCCTGGCGAATGGGTGTAATGAGCACGACAGCTTCGCGGCCCATCCTTGGCTCGATGTCATCGAGTCGTCCCACATCGCGCCTGCGCGCTCTCCTCTGCGGTGCGGTGCTCGCGACGATTGCGGTGCCGCGCGTCGCCGCCCAGGGCGCTGACGCGGTCTTCCCCATCACGCGCGACAGCGCCTTTTCCATGGCGCTCGCCAACGGATCGCGCGCGGCGCTCGCTGGTGCGGCCGCACGGTCGGCATCAGCGCGTGCGCGCGCCGCTGGTGCGTTCGCCAATCCGATATTGGCAGCCGCGTACAGCAAGTCCGTTCCTCAGTACCACGCGATCGTCGACATCCCGCTCGACTTCATCACGCTCCGGGGCCTCCGCATCGCATCGGCGCGCTCGGCAAGCGAGGCCGCCCTGCTCAGGCTCGAGTTCGAGCGGGCGGCGATTCGCCTCGATGTCGATACCGCATACACGATCGCAGCGGCGCGGCGCGCCCGCGCCTCGCTGTCGCTCCGGAATGCGGCCGACGCGGAGAGCCTGCTCGTGGTCGCATCAGTGCGGAGAAGCGCGGGTGACGCGAGCGATCTCGACGTCGACGTCGCGAGCATCAATGCGGGACGCGCACGCAACGTCGCGGCCTCGGACTCCGCCGACGCGATCTCTTCCGTGCTGGAGCTGCAGCAGCTGCTCGGCTACCGTGCGAGCGACGCCGCGATCGCGATCGCGGACAGCCTCGACATACCGCCGGCGACTTCGAATGCGACTCTAGCCGACACCGTCCCTCTGCAGGTTGCAGCGGCGCGGCGTGACCTGCTGTCGGCGGAGCAGTTGGTCGCGCTCGAGCGGCGCAGCATCTGGAGCGGGCTCGCGCTCCAGGCCGGCGTCGAAAGCCATGATCCCACGGGCACGGAGCGTGGACTCCTTCCAACCGTCGGAGTCTCTGTGCCGCTGCCGCTCTTCAATCAGGGACGAGGGTCGGTCGCGGTGGCGGAGGCAGAGCGTGATCGCGCGCGAGTGGAGCTCGCAGCGGCCGAGCGCGCGAGCGCCGCATTGCTCGCGAAGGCGCGTCGCGATCTCGCCACGTCATCGGCGCGCGTCGCGCGCGATCGGTCGCTCGTCGAGACTGCGAACCGCGTCGCGCGGCGATCGCTGCAGGCCTACGCGGAGGGCGCCTATCCGCTGACGACGGTGCTCGAGGCGCAGCGCAATGCGCGCGACGCGCTGGCGGCGCTTATCGATGACCTGGTGGCGGCGAACGCCGCCATGGCCGCGCTCCGACTGTACAACGGTGCCTTCACTCCATGAGCGCGCACATGTCTGCCAATCGATTTCACCGAACGCTCGCCCTCGTGGCGATCACGCTCGCCTCGGCGTCGTGCGGAAAGAAGGATGCGGCCGAAGGCGATGCCGGAACGCCGGCAGTCGTTGGGGCTCGCACGGCAGTCGCGACGCGGAAGTCCGTGCGCGAGTCCGTTGATGGGATCGGCACCATCGCCGCTCGCCCAGATCACATCGCGCAGATGAGTGCGCCCGCCGTGACGCGGGTGACGAAGGTGTTCGTCACCGTGGGAGAGCGAGTGGGCGCCGGGGCGTCGCTGATCGCCTTCGACCGCGCACCGCTCGACGCGCAGAATGCGGCCGCCGCCACCGCGCTCGCCGCGGCGCAGCGAGGCGTCGAGCGTGCGAAGCGGCTCGTGGACGCAGGAATCTCGCCGCGCAAGGATCTCGACCAGGCCGCGAGCGATCTCGCGCGCGCGAACGCCGACGCGATCGCGGCTGAGCATCTGCAATCGCGCGCAACGCTGCGCGCGCCGCTGGCCGGAGTCGTCACGCGCATGCAGGCTGTGCTGGGCGCGACCGTCGATCCCGCGCAAACGCTCGTCGAGGTGACGGATCCGTCGGCGCTCGATCTCCTCATCCCCGTCCCACCCGCGTCAGTCGCGCGCGTTCACCGGGGCGCGCTCGTCGACATGACGGCGCAGCCCGCCGCGGATGCCGAGGCGCTCGGAACCGCGACAGTCGCCGACATTGGCGCGACGATCGATAGCGCTGCGCGCGCGGTCATCGTACGCGCGCCGATCACGAAGCCGGCGCGCCAGCTCCGCATCGGAGAAACCATCTTTGCGCGAATCGTGCTCGCCGCGCACGCGAATGCCGTCACTGTTCCGGCCGAGGCACTCGTGCCCGATGGCGAGGGTTTCAAGATCTTCGTCTTGGACGCGTCGCGCGCTGCGCATGCGACGGCCGTGACCGTGGGCGTGCGCGATGGAGCGAGCGTGGAGATTACCTCCGGGCTGTCCGGAGGTGAGACCGTCGTGACGTATGGCGCGTACGGCGTGACGGACAGTGCGAAGGTGCTGTCCCCGGCCGAGGGTCCCACCGCCACGAGCATTCCCGTCGGCGCGCAGAAGCCGTGAAGCTCTTCGATCTGCTGTCTGCGCAGCGGCGCTTCGTCTACCTCGCCGTCGCGCTCGCAAGCGCCGTCGGCATCTGGACCGCGCTCACACTGCCCTCGGCGATCTATCCCGAGCTTCTTTTCCCGCGCGTCACGGTCGTGGCTGAGGGCTCGTCGCTCGGTGCGCGAGAGGTCGTGTTCACGATCGCCCGACCCATCGAGGAGGCAGTGACCAGCGTACAGGGCGTGCGCCGCGTCACCTCGCGATCGATTCGAGGGAGCACCGAGCTCCAGCTTTACTTCGATGAGCACGCGGATATGCAGATCGCGCTGCAGCAAACGCAGCAGCGCATTGCGCAAGCTCGAGACAGGCTTCCAGCGAATGTGCGCGTCGAGGTGGAGCGCCTCTCGCCCTCCGTCTTCCCGATCGTCTCGTACAATCTCGAGGGCGGCGATCCCGCGACACTGTACGACATCGCGCAGTACCAGCTGCGCCCCGAGCTCTCGCGCGTGCCTGGCGTGGGCCGTGTCGACGTGCAGGGCTCGGCGGTGCCCGAAGTCGAGGTCGTCGCGGAGCCGGCGAGGCTCGCTGCGGTCGGAATGAGCTACTCCGATGTCGCGCAGGAGATCGAGCACTCCCTGGCCGTCGACGCGGTGGGCCGGGTGACGCAAAGCTATTCGCAATATCTCGTCGTCGCCGACCAGCAGATCCGCACCCCCGATCGCGTCGGTGACATCGTCATCGGCACCGGGCTTCGCGTTCGCGACGTCGCCACCGTCTTGCTCGGCACCGCCGATCGCGTGAGCGTGATTGCCGGCGACGGGCGCCCGGCCGTGCTGCTCAACATCACGCGGCAGATCGGTGGCAATACCGTGGCGATCGCCGACAGCGTCGCGCACATCGCAGCAACGTTTGCAAAGACGCTTCCGCCCGGCGTGCGGCTGGTACCGGTGTATGACCAGGCCTCGCTCGTGCGCGACGCGCTTATCTCCGTGCGCGACGCAATGTTGATCGGCGCCGTGCTCGCCGTTCTCGTTTTGCTGCTCTTCCTGCGGAATCTTCGCGTGACGGCGATCGCCGCGTCGTCGATTCCCATCACGCTGGCGATCACGGTGGGCGTGATGGCTCGATTGGGACAGACGTTCAACCTTATGACGCTCGGCGCGATGGCAATCGCCATCGGTCTCGTGATCGATGACGCGATCGTCATCAC
>JBDTXL010000410.1:0-2484 GCA_040006195.1 Gemmatimonadota bacterium
CGTGCAGCCGCTCGAGATACGCCTCGGCCGTCACCTTCCCCGTGAGCTGCTGCTCTACCCAGTCGCGGAGCCAAAGCCGGCTCGCGGAGCGCAGCGCCGTCGCCGCGGCGGTGAGGAGAGCCGCGAGCAGGAGAAGCAGCGCAAGGAGCCAAATCATCGAGTGCCCACTGTCGCAGCCTCGAGTCGTTCGAAGTAAAGGCGATCGATGCGCCGGCGGATCACGCGCTCGACGACCACACGGAAGCCGCGCATCGTGAGCGACTCGCCGGCGCGCGGCACGCGTCCGAGTCGCTGGAAAATCAAGCCGCCAACGGTCGTGATGTCCTTGTCCTCGAAGTGCTCGCCGAGCGCCTCGGAGAGCTCGTCGAGCGTCACTCGCCCCGATACCCAGAAGCGCGTGTTCGCCTCGGCCACGATCGGCGGCTCCTCCCAGTCGTTCTCGTCGCGAATGTCGCCGACGATCTCCTCGAGGATGTCCTCGATGGTGAGCAGCCCTGCGGTGCCGCCGTACTCATCGACCACGATCGCGATGTGCGAGCGTGTGGACTTGAAGTCACGGAGCTGCGAATCGATCGCCTTGCTCTCGGGGATGAACGACGCCGGCCGCACGAGGGATGACCACCCTTCAGCGGGCTCTTCGTCCGAGATCACCGCCGCGAGCAGATCCTTCGCGTAGAGAATTCCGATCACGTGATCGAGCGTGTCATCGTAGACGGGCAGACGCGCGTGCTGCGAGCTGCGCACGCGATCCACGACCTCGGACCATGGCATCGCTCGCTCGACCCCGATGATGTCGACGCGCGGAACCATCACTTCCTGTACCTCGGTATCACCGAGCGAGAAGACCCGCTTGAGGATCGCGCGCTGCTCTCGCGGCGTCTGCGGTCCGTGCCTAACGACATCGCGAAGCGGCGACGTGGGCGACAGCCGATCGTCGCTGATCGGCGGAGCCGGAAGAAGTCGACCGAGCATTCCATCGATCGCCGCGCCGATGATCACGAGCGGGTTCATCACCAGCTCGAGCACCGAGATGAAGAGCGAGAACGCGGAAAGCACCGGTGAGCCGACGAGGTCGCCGATCTCGCGCGGCAGAATTTCCCCCAGCACGAGGATGAGCAGCACGCCGCCGCCGCCAATGGCGATCGCCAGCGGCATCGGCCGCTCCGCGAGGCTCGCCGCGATCGCGAAGGCAGCAGCCGAAGAGATCTGAGCGAAGAGGCGCGCGATCGAGAGTGCCCGATGCGTTCGCTCGCGTGCGTCGCCGTGAGGAAGGGTGCTACCCTCCCGCGACTGTCCATCGCGGCTGGCGGTGAGCAGCGCGCCGTCGGCGATCGCGCAGGCGGCGGCGAGCAGCAACGAAAGTGTCGAGACCAGCCACGCGAGAATCATGCGGACGCCATGGCGCGCGCGAGGATGCGTTCCTGCCGCTTCCACATCGGCGAACTGGTGCGCGCATCTGCATCCGGATGGTCGTGGCCGAGCACGTGGAGGGTGCCGTGCACGACGAGCCTCGCGAGCTCCTCGCGAATAGGCACATCGTTCTCGATTGCGTTGGCGCGTGCGACCAAGGGGGCGATGTAGATGTCTCCCACGACCGGTGACTTTCGCCCCGAGCCCGCGAAGCCGAAGGAAATCACATCCGTCGCGCCCTTGTGGCCGAGGTGGCGAACGTTGAGCCGCGCCATCGCGGCGTTGCTCACGAAGGTGATCGAGAGCATCGCGTCGCGCACGCGCTCGCCCGCGAGCGCCGCGCGCGCGACCGCCTCCACACGAGCCGCCGACAGTCCGACGCGCACATCGCCCGCGTTGACGTAAACGCTGACACTCATACGGATGCGAACTCGGAAGTCACGCCACCGCTCGCGGCGGGATAGTCGATGCGCGCGTGATTCATGCTCGAGTAGATGCGCACGAACTCGGCCTTGATCAGATCGATGTCGCGCAGCGTGAGGGGCGCTTCATCGAGCTGCCCTTGATCCACACGCTGCTTCGTGATGTGATCGATCACTTCACGCACGCGCTGCGGAGTGGGATCCTGCAGCACGCGAACCGACGCCTCCACCCCATCGGCGAGCATGCAGATGGCGGTCTCGGCGCTCTGTGGCCGCGGGCCAGGATAGATGTAGTTCGCGACGTCCGTCGCGGGAGTGCCATCGCCGGCGCGCGCCTTCTCCTCGAAATACGTAATATGACCGGTGCCGTGATGCTGGGGGATGAAGGCCGCGATCGATGCCGGCAGATGATACTCGGTGGCGAGATCGATCCCTTCCTGGATGTGATTCCGGATGATCGTCGCGCTCGTTCCCGGCTTCAGATAGTCGTGCGGATTCCGGCCACCCGCTTGATTCTCGACGAAGTACTGCGGTTTCGCGAGCTTGCCGATGTCGTGATAGTAAGTACCGACGCGGCCAAGGAGCCCATCGGCGCCGATGGCATTGCACGCCGCCTCGACGAGATTCGCCATCGCGATCGTGTGCGCGTACG
>JBDTXL010000411.1:0-1951 GCA_040006195.1 Gemmatimonadota bacterium
CTTTAACATCATGCGGCCGCGGCTAGTGCTTCTTCTTCGCGCCGCTATCGGTGTATTCGGTGTCCGACTTGTTGAGCTTCTCGTCAATCTTCTGCTCGGCCTTGCCGAAGTTCTTTTGCACATTGCCCTCGGCCTGCTGAGCGCGACCCTTGAGATGCTCGCTGCTGTTGTCGGTTGCATCGCCGAGATCGCCACGAACCTTTCCGACGGTCTCCTTGACCGTGCCCTTGATCTCGTTCGCGAGTCCCTTGTCGGCCATGTCGTTGTTCTTGTCCATCGTACACCTCTGCGGTAAGACGTTGAAGTCCGGCCCGCCACCCTGCCGGCGGACCGTTGCCGATTATAAGGGCAAGCCACATGCCGTATGTTAGCTTCGCCTGGAGGGCCATAACGGCGCCGCTAGCCAACCAGTCAGGGGTGCATTGGGGCTCGCGCGGAAAGCTGCCTGTCCGCAACTTTCAGATACTGGTTGGAGCGCCCGCTACACTACTGCGGGCGCACCGACGGCGCTTGATTCCTCCAACGCTACTCATGCCTCGATTGTCGCACCTCCGAATCGCACAGCTGAAGGCAACGACGATCGGATGTGCGCTGATGCTTGCTGGAGGATGCGCCAGCGCCAGCGGCGGGGCGCTCGGGAGCGCGGACCGCGAGGACGATTTCGCACAGCAGCGCGTGCTCAAGCGCTTCACCGATGTCGATTTCCAGCTGCAGCTCGCCGGCGAGATGACCGTGCGCAAAGTGCAGTATGCGGGCGCCGACGACATGATCATCCCCGCGTATCTCTTCATGCCTCGCGACACGACGCACAGGCACGCGACGATCATCATGGTGCACGAGGATCTGCACGGCGACTTCAAGACGCTTTACGTGCCGGAGCTGCGCGCGCTCGTGGGCCGCGGCTACATCGTGATCGCGCCGGAGTATCGCGGAAGCACCGGCTACGGGCGAGATTACTACGACGCCATCGACTACGGCGGCAAGGAAGTCGAAGACGTCATTCAGGCGCACGACTATCTGAGCGCGCTCGTCCCCAATGCGGATCTCGACCGCCTCGCCATCATGGGCTGGAGTCACGGCGGCTTCATTACGCTCCACGCGATCTTTCGTCGCCCCGAGCTGTTCAAGGCCGCCGTCGCCGTCGTTCCAGTGGCGGATCTGGCCGAGCGCATGCGGACGCACCCGCAGAGCTACCACAACCTGTTTGCGGCGCAGAAGGCGTACGGTGCAGACATCTCGAAAAATCCGAAGCCGTATCTCGAGCGCTCGCCGATCACGCACGCGCGCCAGCTCGCGGTACCATTGCTCGTTCACGCCGCCGATAACGACAGCGATGTATTCGTCGCCGAGAACCATCATTTGCGGGACTCGATGACGGTGGCGGGGAAGGACACGGCCGGGCTGTACACGTACAGGGAGTGGCACAATCCCCCCGGTGGCCACCAGTTTTCACGGGTGGACACCAAACAGGCGCGCGAGAGCTGGGCGGAGACGCTGGCGTTTCTCGACGCACGGCTGCACCCGGAGCGTTAAATCCCTTTCCTTCGTAGCTCCGCGCGCTTCTTGCACACGCGACCGGCGTGACCGCCAGCTTCCCGGCCGCGCGCGAGCGTCCGACCCTCGAGGCAAATCCGTCGGGCAAGCGCCTCGCCGTGCTCTCGCTCACGGCGCTCGGCGTCGTCTACGGCGACATCGGAACGAGCCCGCTCTACGCGATGAAGCAGTGCTTTCGCGTCGTCCCCGGCGGTCCCGAAGGAGCGAGCGTCGCGCCGACGCCGGACAACGTCTTCGGCGTGCTGTCGCTGATCGTGTGGGCGCTGACGATGATCGTCACCATCAAATACATCTTCTTCATCATGCGCGCGGATAACGATGGAGAAGGCGGGATTCTCGCGCTCCTCGCACTCATCCAGCAGCGGCTGCACAAGGACAACGACGCGATGCGCCTCAC
>JBDTXL010000412.1:0-6282 GCA_040006195.1 Gemmatimonadota bacterium
CGCGCCTCGAGCTTCTCGGTGAGGATGATGAGCATGCGCTGGCTGAGCTGCGAGCTGTCGACGTTCGGCGGGGGCGCGCCTTCGATCGTGATCGAGTCGTACTCACTGGCGCGCGGGATGCGGAGCGTACGCGTCTCGGAGACGCCGACGCCCGGCCCCGTGACGTTGTTGCGATCGCGGGCGACGGCGCGGACGTGGACGAGATCGCCGGGCTTGAGCTGCAGCGAGTCGAGATCGAGTGCGCCCGCGAGCTTCGCGGCGCGCGCGTTGCCGGCATCAGTCCGGTGGATGACGCCGGACTTGAAGCTGAACGTCTCGCCCTCGCCGGAGCTCACTATGTACTCGAACCATCCGGCGTCGAGACCGAAGTCGTCGGTGGCGCTGGCGGCGAGCGAGAGCTTTCCCTTCGGCGTGCGTACGACCGTATCGCGCGAGGGAGTGGCGAGCGTGACGACCGGAAGAGAGTCGGCGTGCGGAGCGAGGATCAGCGTGCGCGAAAAGTTGCGATCGTGGAGCTCGACGGCGGCCGGTTTGGTGGGTATCACGATGTCGAGTCGCCACTGATCCGCGGAGTCGCGCGCCTGAGCAGTGACGGGTGCGCCCGCGAGCGTCGCCGTGATGCCGGACGCAGAGCCCCGACCGCGGAGAATGATGCGGCCGCCGGTGAGCGCTTCGATCGAGGTGGGCTCGTCTACCATGATGTGCTTTTCGCCCGTGTAGGCGGGCGGAAGCACCTCGCCCGTTAGAGGCGCCAACCGATTGCGCATCTCCGCCGTCGCAATCGGCGCGCGCCGGAGGGCGTCGCCCGCGCGCGGCTCCGAGATCCGCGCGCGGACACCCGCGGGAAGCGCGAACAGCAGCGTCGCGGCGGCGCCGAGCGCGAGCAGCGGTGGCAGGAGCGCGTGGCCGAGCGCCCGGTTGACGACCGCGCTCCATCGCACGGCCGCGACCTCTCGCTCGAGCGTGGGACTCGAGCCGGAAGCGTCGAGCGCGCTGACGAGCGCGTATCGGAGCTGGGGGGCGCGCTCCTCGAGCCAGAGCGCAACGGCGGGGAGCTCGCGCACTCGGCGGCCACGCCAGAGCGCGTAGGCTAGGGCAGCGAGAGCGAGGAGAATCGCTGCTGGAATTGCGAGCGCCCGAGCAGTGCGTGGTATGCCGACGAGCCAGTCGAGTATTCCGGCGATCGCGAGAAGCGCGGCGATCGCCGCCCCCGCCCAGAACACCGCGCGTAATACGACCCCCACACCGAGTGTGCGCCGCGCGGAGACGACGCGCTCGAGGGCCGTCATGCGGGGGCTCGCTGCCGGCGGAGGAACGGCTCGATGAGCAGCAGCGCGAGCGCGCCCGCGAGGAGCCACGTCGCGAGATGGCCCGAGCTCGCGCCCTCTCTCGCGAGCGCGCGCGTCGCGACGAGTGAGCCGGCGCCGCGGAGCTGCGCGAGCATCGAGTCGGATGGGGGCGCGCCGTCCGCATTTCCGGCGCACGGGGATGCAAGTGCCGCGACGAGTCGCCGCGTGCTCTCGCGCAGCGTGAGATCGCCCGCGCGCGGGAGCGGGATCGCAACGTCGCGCACGCACCCAGTGGCCACTCGCCGCTCGGTCGCGGCCGGCGACCCGTCGGCCCACCAGGCGACGACACGCCCGGGCAACGGATCCACGGCGCGTGCGAACGTCGAGACGACGACAACCCTGTGTCCGTCGTCGCCCGTCATTACCGCGCCGGCCGTGTCCACGCGCACACGCGCGGGAAATCCGCTCGAGTCGAGCGACGCAGGCCAGCGAACGAGCGTGAATCCGCGGCGCGCGAGCATCGTGTCCGCGCTCGCAACGTCACCCCGCTCGACGCGCACCGAGTCGATCTTTGCCGCGCCGGTGTCGGGCCGCGACGCGAAGGAGACGGCGGCGCGAACGGGATCGTCGGCCGCGAGCGCACGAACGTCGCGGTAGATGCGGGCGCCGGCGGCAACGGCTCTCGAAAGCGGCACGATGCGCATACGGCCAGGCCATTCGGCGCGGATCGCCGGCGTCGCGGCATCGAATTTCCCGGACGCGAAGTCCGACACGAGCACCATCTCCACCGAATCCGCCTCTCCGCGCAGCGAAGCGGCCGCTCGCATGCCCGCGGCCAGCGCGGCCGAGAGCGATCCTGCCGCCGGCGACGTCGAATTCGCACCGGTCAGGGTGGCGAGCTGATTCGTCGTCACCCGTTGCGCCCCGCTGTCGAACACGATCATCGCATCGCCATCGCGGAAATATCTCGCCGCGCTGTCGCGCGCCTCCGCGTGATTCACCCCCGCAGATCGATCCACCAACACCACCCGCCCCACACTTCGTCTCCCCCGCGTCCACTCGGGCCGCGCAAGCGCCACGCCCACCAGCATCACCACGGCTATTCGCACCATCAGTAAGAGCACATCCGACAGCCTGAGCGCACGCGCCGTCGCGCGCAACGGCACGTCGGGAATGAATCTCGTCGTCGGGAGCGCCGTGACCTTGGGATTCTTGCTCGCCAGGATGTGAAGCGCGATCACCGCCGCGCTCACCGCTCCCGCCACCCAGAGCGCCCACGGCGCGAGAAAGGTCACGCGCCCCTCGACTCTGCGCTCGCAACGCCGGACGGCGACGCGATCCGCCGCACTGCGTGATCCGTCGCCTCGTCCGCCGGCACCTCGAAATACGCCGCACCCGCCGCGCGCCATCCGCGCGCGAGCTCCGCGCGCCACGCGCCGAACGCTTCGCGATATCCCTCGCGCGTCTCGTCCACGAGCGAGCGTTTGAGCTCTGGCCGCTCGGGATCCTGCGCGATGATCGCCGTCCGCGCGGGATCGAGCTCCTCCCTCGCGACAACATGAATCGCGAGCACATCCGCACCCGCCGTGATTCGCTCGCGCGCCGCGCGCAATAGCGTGTCTTCCTCCGCCAGAAAATCCGAGACGAGCACGATGCGCTGCGTCGGCCGCAGGAGCGAAAGCACCTCCTCCAGTGACGAGCGCCCCGCTGGCGCGATCGTCTCGAAGAGCCGCGCCATCTCGCCGACCACTCCGCGTCGCGTGCGCGGCGGCAGCTGCGACACACCGCGATCCCCCGCGACCATCACGCCGACCGGGTCGCCCGCGCTGTTCGCCACCGCCGCGAGCCCGATGGCGATGCGGCACGCCTGCGTCCACTTCGCCTGCGTAGTAACGGGAAATGCCATCGATGCCGATGCATCGAGCATCAGCGTAGTCCCGAGCGTCGCGCGATCGTTGGTGATTCGCAGAAACGCGCGATCGGTTCGCGCGAGGAGCTTCCAGTCGAGCCGCCTCGGGTCGTCGCCCTGCCGATACGGACGATACTCCGTAAACTCCGGCGAGATGCCGCGCTGCCGCGACCGATGCGTCCCCGCCGCAGGGCCGCGAATGGTGCGCCGCGCAGGCCAGGTCACACCACGCAGCGCGTCCAGCAGCGAGCCGTAACTCCCGGCTTCTGGCACCTACAGCCCGATGTCGCTCCGCGGCGGCGAGATGCGCGACAGAATCTCGTCGATCACCTGCTCCGCGGTGATCCCTTCCGCTTCCGCCGCAAAGTTCGGGAGAACGCGGTGCCGGAGCACGGGGTGCGCGACGCGCCTGATGTCCTCCGGCGCAACTGCGAATCTGCCCGCCAGCAGCGCATGCGCCTTCGCGCCCAGAATCAGCGACTGTCCCGCGCGCGGCCCCGCGCCCCAGCGCACGTAGCGCTTCACGAGATCAGGTGCATCCGCGTTGTCCGGCCTCGTCGCACGCGCCAAACGCGCCGCGTACCTGAGCGCCGGCTCCGCCGCGGGAATCTCGCGCGTGAGCCGCTGCAGCCCCATCGCATGCGATGCATCGAGCACCGGCGTCAGCGCCACCGCCGCGCTTCCCGTCGTGGCGCGCAGAATCGCTACCTCTTCATCCTCCGCCGGATAGCCGATGCGCACGTCGAACAGGAATCTGTCGAGCTGCGCCTCGGGCAGCGGGTAGGTGCCCTCCTGCTCGATCGGATTCTGCGTCGCCAGCACGAAGAACGGTTCGGGCAGGCGCATCGTCTCCCCCGCCGCAGTCACGCTGTGCTCCTGCATCGCCTCGAGCAGCGCGGCCTGCGTGCGCGGCGGCGTGCGGTTGATCTCATCCGCCAACACGATATTCGCGAAGATCGGCCCGCGCACGAAGCGGAATCGGCGCGCGCCCGTCGCGCTGTCCTCCTCCATGATCTCCGTGCCCGTGATGTCGCTCGGCACCAGATCCGGCGTGAACTGGATGCGCCGGAAGTCGAGCCGCATCGCCTCGGCTACGCTGCGAATGAGCAGCGTCTTCGCGAGCCCCGGCACGCCAACGAGCAGCACGTGACCGCCCGCGAGAATCGCCATCAGAATTTCTTCGACGACGGTCTCCTGCCCTACGATCCGCTTCGCGACCTCCTCGCGGAGCTTGCGCGCCGCATGTCCCAGCTCGGCGCGCTCGTCCTGCGCGAGATTGGGCATCGGTGCGCTGGCGCTCACCGAACGGGCCGCCGGCGGCGGTGTGTGAGCAGAAAGATCGAGCCGTCGCGCGCGCCAGCGCTCGCGAGTGTCACATTCTCGTCGAGCACCTCGAAGCCGCGCAGCTTGATCACATACTCTGCTGCATCATCCGCCGGCGATACGTGGTCGAGCGCCACTCGCTTCACCTCGGCCACGCTCGACGCCGGCGCCGCGGAGATCAGCGCGACATCCCACCGCTCCGGAACCTCAACGCGAATCGTGATCGGGTCCGCGCCCTGCGCGCCGACGGGGATCGTGCTCCCCGATGTGCGCAGCGTCGAGACGAAAGGTGCGTTCACGCAGTCCCCGCGGAAGTCATGTTCGTCATGCCGGTCTCGAGCTCCGTATCCGGCCTGGGATCGAGCGTGGAGAAAAAGCGCGCGATCTGCTGATCGAACAGATACGTGGAACCGCGCACGATGGTTCCACCGTCCGTCGCGCTCACGCCGATCACGAGCTCTTCGCCGCCCTGACCGCGAAAGGTCAGATAGGACGGACCCTCCTTCTCGAGGAAGGCCGCATAGATGGGACTGCGCCGCGTGAAGAACTGCTTCGCCGCCGCGAGCACTTCCGCTGGCGGCATTGGAGTAGTGATTTCCTGGAGCATGCGATTCCTGTTGTCGAGTCAGCCCGGTTGAACGACCGCAGGCTGCAGTTCACTGCTGAATTCTAGCGGGATCTCCACGACGAACGACGACCCTTCGTGCGGCGCCGACTCGAGCTGGATGTCGCCACCGAGGAGGCGCGCCAGCTGCCTCGAGAGAGCAAGGCCGAGGCCGGATCCGCCGTACTGCCTCGTCGTCGAGCCGTCGACCTGACGGAACTCGTCGAACACGAGCTGTTGCGCAGTCGACGGGATCCCGATTCCCGTATCGGATACGGTGAATCGCGCGAGATCGTTTAGAACCTGAACGGTGGCGCGCACCTCGCCCTGTGACGTGAATTTATAGGCGTTCCCGAGCAGCTTCGACAGAATTTTGACGACTTTCTGACGATCGCTGCGGATCCAGCGTGGCGGCCCATCCGGAATTTCGGTGTGCAGCTGAATACCGACGGGGCGGTCGCTGGCCGTCGCCGCCAGCGCGGACTCCAGCGCGGTACGCGGATCGAAAAGCTCCACCTGCACGCGCACCTCGCCGCGTCTGAGCGCGGTGAGCTCGAGCAGGTCCTCGATGAGCTCGAGCAATCGCTCGCTGGATGACGTCATGTGCGACAGCGTCTTCCGCTGATCGTCGGTGAGCGGCCCCGACATCTCTTCCTGCAGCAGATACGCGTAGCCGAGGAGCGCGGTGAGCGGCGTGCGGAGCTCGTGGCTGATGTTGGAGAGGAACTCGTCCTTCAGCCTGCGCGCCTCCATCACCGCGACGTACTGCTGCTCGAGCTGCGCATTCGACTCGAGCAGCGCGCCGTTCGCGCGGCGAAGGTCATCGATCATCGATGCCTTCTCCGCCGTCGCGGCCATCTGGTCCGCGACGATCTGCAGCAGCCCTCGCTCCTCCACTGCGAGATGTCCGGGCTTCGCGAAGTAGAAGGTCACGGCGCCGAGCACGCGCGCCGGCGTCTGCAACGGCAGCGCGACGAGCGCGCGGAAGCCGAGCTCCGTCGCGACCTCCTGCCAATCCGCGAGCGACGGATCGGCGAATACATCCGGAACCTGTATCGCGCGACGCTCCCCCGCCGCCTGCCCGCTCGGCCCGAGCCCGACGCGCACGCGCATCTGCCCGAGAAAAGGACGAAAGCGCTCCGGCCAGTTGTACGACG
>JBDTXL010000413.1:0-3783 GCA_040006195.1 Gemmatimonadota bacterium
GCCATGAGTGTGCGTGCGACTGCGGAGTGCACGACGTCGCGCTGCCGCTCGACCCATGTCGCGAATGCCTCGGAGAGTTGGGGTCGATAGCCCGGCAAGAAAGTGCCGGATATCTGCTCGGCGAGGGCCTCTTGGGTTGCCGGGATTTGCGCGGTGAGTAGCTCAGCGAAATCGGTCGCGAAACATCCGGGCGACAACCGCAACGCAGATCGCTGCGTCGTGATCTTTGCACCGTGGGACCGCAGCTTGTAGAGCGCTTGCCGCAGGCCGTGCTGCGCCTGCACCTCTGACACGTTCGGCCAAAGGAGCCTGCCTAGTTCATCGCGGCCCACTTCTCGTCCGGCTTCCATGATGAGAAAAAGCGCCAACGCGAAGAGAGTCTCGGCCGCTGGAATCAGGCTCACGTCCCCCGCTTCGATCACGCACTGTCCCAAGCTTTTCAGCCGAAGCATGCGCTCCTCTCCCAGTAAACGAGCCCCGCCTGACCAGCCTCTGACATGGCTAGGGATCGGTGTCAGCGTTGCGTCATCAAGGAATCTTGACGTCTACGCTATATGTTTCCGCTTTCCAGGGAAGAGCCGTCCTCAGCGATCCTGAGGGACGAAGTCATAAGTGCTTGTCCGGTCGCCGTTTAGTCAGCGCCCCGCTCCTCGCCAGGGGGTGCGCTTCCGTATTGAAGACGTGACTCCGCAGATCCACCGTGCTTGGCGGCGCGAAGAGCAGATACAGGTACTTGAGCGTCTCCGCCAGAAAGTAGCTCTTCATGGCGTCCCGCTCTGAATGCTTTGGGATGCTGCTCAAAGACGCATATCCGACATCAGTCCGGCAGCAGGCTATGATATCGCGCAGAAAAGTCCGCCCCATCTTCCGGTATCGTTCGTCGCCGGTAAAGTGGTGGAGATAATAAGCGGACTCGATGATCTCCGGGCGCAGCTCGTAGCCATCGTCCACGATAGTCATTGAGCGATAGTCGATCCTCTCCGGCTCGACGCCGAATGTCGTCCACATCTTGTATGTAGATGTCTGCAGTCGACGGGCGCGGACCAGATCGCCGGAAAGCGCGAGCGTGCCCGGGAAGAACGCCGCGAGCGATTCGAAGTGTGCGCTCATCCGCGCGCCACTATTCATATTCGCCTCGCCATACCAGAAACCGCTGGGAGTTTCCTCGCTCAAATATCTGTTCGCGGACTTCACGCTCTCCTCCCACATCCGCTTGCAGTCCTCGTCGCCGAAGAGCAGCCACGCCTTCAGCAGATACTCGTAGTACGAATCGATGCCGCTATTGATGTGGCTGCTGCTGTCCGTCCACGCTCCGGTTTCCACGTTGATCCACGAGCCAACGAGGCCGAGCTTCGACCGTCGTGCGTACATCTCGACGACGGCGCGCTTCGCCTTGTCATAGTAGACGCGCTTCCCCGTGAGCTTGCTGAGGGTTCCGAACTCCAGCAGCAGCGTCCCCACCTCGGCCGGATTCGTGCGCGGAGTGCGCACCTTTCCGGTCTTCAGATTCACGAACATGTACGGCATTCCCGTCGGCGAATCGAATGCGGGAAGCAGTCGAGTGCCGAGATCATCCGCGAGAACGAGAAGTCGCTTGTCTCCGCTCAGCTCGTAGCCGCTCAGCAAGCCACCCATCAGGCGGATGGTGACCTCGAAATTCTTGACGTAGATGTCCTGATCGAACGAGAGCGTCGTCGCGATGATCTCGCGATCTTCGCGCGCCTCGCTTAGAAGTCCCATCAGGATCATCGTGTCGAGAGCATCTACCGGCGTCATGAGGAGAGAATGACCGTCGCCGTACCAGTCACGGTAACTCCTGCTCAGCGGCAGCAGCTCGTCGTGCCCCCACGCGTAGCGCTTGTACCCTCCCCACGCATGCATGAACTCCGTGCGCACTCGCGCCGCCGTCGCCGTATTGGCCGCCGCGCCAAAGTTGGTCTCGCGTGAACGCTTACCCTGCGCGCGAGACGGTGTCGCTATCATCGTCGCGCAACACACGGCGACGGCGCAACTCACTGCGTACCGCCCCCGTGTGAATACAAATACTGGCAAATGCGTTCTCCAATCGGGTGGGTGCGATCAACTCGGCGAGCTCGCGCAAATCTTCGCCGACGCCAACGAGCAATTTGCTCAGGTGCTGCCGATTCCTCCCGTGCGATTCGTGCTCAGCCCAACGGTTCCCGCCGCCCACTCCAGCACCTCGTACCTCGCCAGTACGATCTGCGCGATCCGCTCCCCATGCTCGATCACCACGTTCCTCGGCGAGTCGTTCTTCAGCATTACCATCCACTCGTCAGGATAGTCGGCGTCGATCGTCCCCGGACCATTCGGGATGATCAGCCCCCGCTTGAACGCAATCGAGCTCCGGATCCGCACCTGCGCCTCGTAGCCATCCGGCAGCCGCGCCTTGAAGCCGAGCGGCACCAGCGCGACCTCGCCGGGCTGAAGATGCAGCCTATGCGCCTCGTCGCTCGCGCGCTCCCGCACGTGCACGCCATCCGAGATCTGCACCGAGCGCCCGATCAGGTACGCGCACACATCATAGCCGGCCGACTCCCCGGTGGCGCGAGCAGGAGTTGGAACGTCCTGGTAAAGAGTCTCGTATGTTATTGTAGGCGTACCGTCAGACATTCCCGTGCATCTCCTCTCGCGCCCGGTCCGGATCGCCGGAATCCCGCGCGCAATGCGTAAGTCCTTCGTTCCTGCAGACATGGCCACCACCGACCGCCCCTTTCGCGACCGCGTAACGAACAAGCTGCCCTCACATCTGGCCGACTGGCAACTGCCGGCTGACTGGCGCTGGGGCACTGAGGGCGTGGAAGGCGAGCATCGGCACTACCAGGAAGTCGTAGACAGCCTGGGCCGCTCCCTCTCGCTCGTGAGTTCCCTCGACGGCGATCACGAGGATTGGCTCCACGCCGAGGCGCGCAATCTGGCGCATCTGAACCACCCGTCCATCCCCACCACCTACTATTACTGGCCGCGCAACGCCGAGCTGCAGCGCGGGCCGGGCTATCTGCGACGCTGGATCGCCGGCGAAACGCTCTGGTCCCGCCTGTCGCGAACCGGTGCCGAAGATCTCGCCTTCGTGCTGCAGTATCTGCGTTCGGCAGGATCGGCGCTCGCGTACATGCACTCGGGCGGCGCCGTCCACGGTGCGCTCTCGGCCGAAACGAGCTGGGTCACCCCCACCGGCCGCATCTGGCTCCTTGGCTGGGAGTGGAGCGTCCGCGCCGAGCTCCCCGCGGGACTGACGCCGAATCCGCGCTGGACGCCCACGCCGCCGGAGTCGGATGGCGTTAGCTGGGCTCCTACACCAGAGAGCGACCAGTGGCAGCTCGCCGCCGCCGCCTTCGCCGCGTTCACGCAGGAATATCCGCCGGCCGATCTGCCGCCGCTCACCCTCGTGCGCCCGGACATTCCGGTGTCCGTCGCGAAGGTTCTCGCGCGCGCGCTCAAGCGCGAGCCGTCGGAGCGCTTCCACTCGATCGCCGCCATGCTGCGCGAGCTCGATCGCGCGGTTGGCAGTCACACGTCGATGTTCACGAGCGGCTCGATGCAGGCGGCAATGCGCGGACCGGGCGAGGGCGAAGAGGCTCGTCTCCGCTGGGCGACCGGCGAGGACTACGAAGTGATCGGACGCCTCGGCTCCGGAACGTTCGGATCCGTGTGGCGCGTGCGCGATCTCTCGCTCGCACGCGAGGTCGCGCTCAAGATGCTTCACCCCGAAGTCGCGCGCGACGAGAACGCCGTGCACCGCTTCCGTCGCGAGGCGCAGCTCGC
>JBDTXL010000414.1:0-1828 GCA_040006195.1 Gemmatimonadota bacterium
ATCTACATGAACACGCACTTCAATCATCCGAGCGAGCTCACGCCGGCGGCGGTCGCGTCGCTCGACCGGCTCTCGCGCGCGGGAGTCGTGCTGGGCTGCCAGACGGTACTGCTCAAGGGCGTCAACGACGATCCGAAGATCATGATGAAGTTGATGCACGAGCTGCTGAAGGCGCGCGTCCGTCCGTACTACATCTACATGGCGGACCAGGTGGCCGGCGGCGAGCACTTCCGCACGATGGTCCAGACCGGGCTCGAGATCATCCAGGCGCTTCGCGGATGGACATCGGGACTCGCGGTGCCGCACTTCGTCATCGACGCTCCGGGCGGCGGCGGCAAGGTGCCGCTCCTTCCGGAGTACGTCGAATCGATTACCGATGACGAGGTGATCTTCCGGAATTATCAGGGGGAGCGGTTCACCTACAAGCAGCCGAGGGTTGCGGTGGCCGCGGAGTAGCAGTCCCGGAGGGTTGACCTGAGATGATCGAAATCGCACTCCTCGGCCCGCCGGCCGCCACCGACTCGAGCGGTCGCGAGCTCGGCGCGCTGACCTCGGACCCGAAGCGCTTCGCGCTGCTCGGGTATCTGGTGATCTCGGCGCGCGAGAGTGCGACCTTGAGCGAGGTACTGGCCGGGATGTTCTGGCCAGCTGTCGGTCGTGATGCGGCACGACGGGCGCTGCGCTCGGCACTCTTTCAACTGCGCGAGACGATCGGCGAGCGCGCGCTGGTTGCGGATGAGACCGATGCGCTATTCGTTGATCCAGCGCAGGTGACGAGCGACGTCGCGAAGTTCGAAGCGGCCGTTGCTGACGGGCGGTTCGAGCTGGCAACGGAGCTCTACCGCGGCGAACTGCTTGCGGATACGCCTACCGATTCGTTCGGCGACGAGTTCGCCAAATGGCTGACCCGCGAGCGCACGCGACTGCGTGCGAGTGCGCTGCGAGCCGCGCTGGGAATGGTCGAGCGCGCGGAGCAGGCGGGGGATATCGTTGCAGCGTCGTACTGGGCACATCAGGGATGCGCGCTCTCGCCGGACGACGAGGGCCTGCTACAGCGCGCGATGGCGCTGCACTTCGCCGCCGCCGATCGAGGTGGCGCGCTCCGGCTTTACGACAGCTTCGCGCGCCATGTGTCGATCAGGTTCGGCACGATGCCAAGCGCGAAGAGCGCCGCACTGGCAGCGGAGATACGTGCAGCGCCGCCCCCTGAGCGGGCGCGCTGACAACGCAGACGGTCACGCTGCGCGGTCAGATCGTCACGGCTTGATCGCCACGCGCTTGAAGAAGACCTCGTCGCCGAGCGCGAGTCCCGCCACCGTTCCGTCATCGGCCAGCCTGAAGGTCATAGGCTGCCGGACGCGGTACGCGTCGCGCCAATGTGCCATGAAGGTGTCGTAATGCCAGTGCTCCAGATCCGCGACGTTCAACGGACCGAAGGTGACGACGAGCTTCTTTCCATCGACCTTCACCATCGCGGTGCCGAACAGGCTGTCCGTGTACACCCCGGCGTAGCGCGCGAGCGGGAGCGAGGGCTGCGTTCCCGTGACGTGGGCGGCGTCGATCTCTCGCTCGCCTTTTTTCCCTTCCTCGCGCAACGCCGAGTACAGAGTGAACATCTCCGCGCTCCAGTCGTGCTTTGACGCGCCGATGTACTTGTCGAACACCGTATACATGAGCGCGTGTCGCAGCTCGACGTGATCGCGATTGGCGAAGACGACGACGCCGAGGCGGCGCTCCGGGATGAGCCCGACGATCGCCACCATCCCGTCGATGCTTCCCGTGTGAAAGGCGACGAACTCGCCGCGGTAGTCCTCGAGGAACCACCCCT
>JBDTXL010000415.1:0-2851 GCA_040006195.1 Gemmatimonadota bacterium
GAGAGAGCGAGCCATCCTTCTCGAGTGCACGCAGCTCCGCATCCGTCATCGACGAATATCTGTTGGGGCCGCCGGGGTTCGTCATCGTGTAAAACCTCGCGTGAGAATATGCCGATCGCGCGTCATTCGCAGCTTATACGATGCCCTGCTCGGGGCGAATAAGACAAGAGCAACATCCTGGTCCACCGTCGACGAGGTCGTGAAGTACGAGCCTCCTCAAGGCGCATACGTGTGACGCCGCCGATCCCGGTCGCGTCCTTCCCCCGTGCCTCGCAGCCTTGACAGAAGTCGTTGGGCTGCCGAGTATAGCAGCGTACGAGTGGTCACTAGCCAAACATTCGGAGCAATCATCGTCATGACGTTCGTGCGACTCGCGCTCATTCCGCTTTCGATTATTCGACTCTCTTCGAGGGGCGGCGCGCTCGCACACGGCTGACGGTCAACCAACCGACACCACGCGAACCG
This sequence comes from Gemmatimonadota bacterium, assembly GCA_040006195.1. Lineage (GTDB taxonomy): Bacteria > Gemmatimonadota > Gemmatimonadetes > Gemmatimonadales > Gemmatimonadaceae > FEN-1250. The sequence goes on from JBDTXL010000415.1 coordinate 466, forward strand.
GCCCCTCGGACTTCCCGAGGGGCCGGTTTGCATTTGATCCCCTTGCTTCTCACGCATGACGACACGCATCCACCTCTACGACACCACGCTGCGCGATGGCACCCAGCGCGAAGGTCTCTCCCTGTCCGCATCGGACAAGGTGAAGATCGCCGCGCGCCTGGATGCGTTTGGCATCGACACGATCGAGGGTGGATGGCCCGGTTCCAACCCGAAAGACGCCGAATTTTTCCGTCGCGTGATGAAGCATCCACCGCGCCGCGCGCGCATTGCCGCCTTCGGCAGCACACGCCGCGTGGGAGTGAGTTGCGTGGATGACCCGAGCCTCCAGGCACTCGTCGCCGCCGGCACGCCGGTCGTCACGATCGTAGGCAAGAGCTCGGCGTCGCACGTGACGCAGGTGCTGGAGACGACGCGCGAAGAGAATCTCCGCATGATAGCCGACACCGTGGCCCACTTCGTTGCCCTCGGCAAGGAAGTGGTGTACGACGCCGAGCACTTCTTCGATGGGCTCGCGCTCGATGAGTCGTACGCGATCGAGACGCTCGAAGCGGCGCACGACGCGGGCGCCTCGGTGCTGGTGCTCTGCGATACCAACGGTGGGAGCGAGCCGCGCACCATTTCGGAGGCGGTGAGCCGCGTCGCGCGCCGTACGGGCGCGCAGCTCGGTATCCATCCGCATAACGACCGCGGCCTCGCACTCGCGAACGCGTTGGCGGCCATCGACGCCGGCTGCGTGCACGCGCAGGGAACGGTGAACGGATACGGCGAGCGATGCGGCAATCTCGACCTGCTCGCACTCGTGGCTAATCTCCAGCTCAAGCGCGGAGTCCAGTGTATTCCGGAAGAGTCCCTCGCGACCCTCACCGAGCTCTCCAACTACGTCGCCTCGGTCGCCAATCTCGCTCCCGATGCGCACGCGCCGTTCGTCGGTCGCGCCGCGTTCGCGCACAAGGGCGGCATCCACGTGGCTGCCGTCGCGAAGGACCCCGCGATGTACCAGCACATGGATCCCGCCCAGGTCGGCAATCGGATGCGCGTCGTCGTGAGCGAGCTCTCGGGACGCGCCAACGTCCGCCTCCGTGCGAGCTCGCTCGGCCTCGATGCCCAGCCCGTCGAGCGCGCGGTGCTCGAGCAGGTGAAGGCGCTCGAGCACTCCGGCGCCCAGCTCGAGGCCGCGGAGGGCACCTTCGAAATGCTCGTGCGACGCGCGAAGCCCGGGTACATCGTTCCTTTCGAGCTGCTCGAATACACGGTCGTCGTCGAGCGGCGAGTGGAGGGCGCCTCGCGCGCGCGCGCGACGGTCGAGATGCGTGTGGGAGGAACGAGCGTTCGCACGGCCGCCGAGGGCGATGGGCCCGTGCACGCGCTCGACTCCGCCGTCCGTCTCGCGCTCGCGCCGCACATTCCCGCGGTGCTCGAGACAAGGCTCGTCGACTACAAGGTCCGCATCATCGATGAGCATCTCGGAACAGCGGCCACCACACGCGTATTGATGGAGACCGCATTCGGCACCGAGCGGTTCAGCACCATCGGCGCAGCCGCGAACATTCTCGACGCGAGCTGGGACGCCATTCGCGATTCGCTCGAGCTCGCCGTGGCCCGCGCCGGCGATGCAACATCTCACAGCGCTCCGCACCGCATGGACACGCGGCGCGCCTCTCAGGAAATCGTCACGTCATGATGCAAACGACACCACGCACTCTCTTCGCGAAGCTCTGGGACGATCATCTCATCCAGGCCGAATCGGAGTCGACGCCGGCCGTGCTCTACGTCGACCTTCATCTCGTCCATGAGGTGACGTCCCCGCAGGCGTTCTCCGTCTTGCGTGAGCGCGGCCTCCGTGTGCGGCGCACCGATCGCACGCTCGCGACGATGGACCACTCGACGCCGACTACACCGCGCGGCCTCGATGGCCGCATCCCGGTCGTCGACGTGCAGGCGCGCGCGCAACTCGCCCAGCTCGAGCAGAATTGCGCAGACTACGGCGTACCGCTCTTCACGCTCGGCAGCGAGCAGCAGGGAATCGTTCACGTGATCGGCCCCGAGCTCGGCTTGACGCAGCCGGGAATGACAATCGTCTGCGGCGACAGCCACACGAGCACCCACGGCGCGTTCGGCGCGCTCGCCTTCGGCATCGGGACATCGGAAGTCGCGCACGTGCTCGCGACGCAATGCCTGCTGCAGCGACGCGCGCTCACAATGGAGGTTTGCGTGGACGGCGTCCTCGCGCCAGGAGTGACCGCGAAGGATCTGATTCTCCGCCTCATCTCCGAGATCGGCGTTGGCGGCGCGACGGGGCACATCCTCGAGTACACGGGTTCGGCCATCCGCGCGCTCTCGATGGAGGAGCGGATGACGGTGTGCAACATGTCGATCGAGGCCGGCG
>JBDTXL010000416.1:0-2670 GCA_040006195.1 Gemmatimonadota bacterium
ATGACGGTGTGCAACATGTCGATCGAGGCCGGCGCACGTGCCGGAATGATCGCACCCGACGAGACCACCTTCGAATATCTCGCCGGCCGCCCGCACGCGCCGACAGGCGCCGACTGGGACGTAGCTCTCGCGCGCTGGCGCACCTTCACCGCCGACGAGGGCGCGACGCACGACCGCACCGTCGTCCTGGACGCGAATTCGATCAAGCCGATGATCACCTACGGCACGAACCCCGGAATGGGAATCGCCGTCGACGCGCCGGTGCCGACTCCGTCGCAGCTGAGCGATGCGTCCGAGCGCCGTGCGCTCGAGAAGGCGCTCGCCTACATGGCGCTCCAGCCCGGCGAGATTCTCCTCGGCAAGCCGGTCGATGTCGTCTTCCTCGGCAGCTGCACCAACTCGCGCATCTCCGATCTCCGTCTCGCCGCGGCAGCGATGCGCGGCAAGCGCGTCGCCTCCACGGTTCGCATGCTCGTCGTCCCTGGCTCGCAGGAGGTCAAGAGGCAGGCGGAGGCGGAGGGGCTCGATGAGATTTTCCGCGCGGCCGGTGCCGAGTGGCGGGAGGCCGGATGCTCGATGTGCATCGCGATGAACGGTGACGAGCTCGCGCCCGGCCAGTACGCGGTGAGCACGAGCAATCGCAACTTCGAGGGCAGGCAGGGGAAGGGCGGGCGCACCTTCCTCGCGAGTCCGCTCACGGCGGCCGCGACCGCGATCGCCGGCAGGATCGCCGACGCGCGAACGATCGCCGGAGGGCGCTGAGCATGGAACCCTTCGTCACGCTGCACGCCACCGGTGTCGTGCTCCCGCTCGAGAACGTCGACACCGACCAGATCATCCCTGCGCGCTTCCTCAAGACGACCGACCGACTCGGTCTCGGAACCAATCTCTTCGCCGACTGGCGCTACGACGCCGCGGGCGCAGCGATGCCGGAGTTCGTGCTCAATCGCCCCGAGGCGAAGAAAGCGCAACTTCTCGTCGCCGGAAAGAATTTCGGATGCGGCTCCTCGCGCGAGCACGCGCCGTGGGCTCTGCTCGGCTATGGCTTTCGCGCCGTGGTCAGCAGCGAGTTTGCGGATATCTTCCGGAACAACGCGCTCGGCAACGGGCTTCTGCCAATCGCGCTGCCGGAGCCGGCGGTGGATCGAATCTCGGCGCTCATCGCGCGCGAGCCAGCCGCGCGTTTCACCATCGATCTCGTCGCTCAGAGCTTCGCGCTTCCGAGCGGTGAGCGCTTCGACTTTCACGTCGATCCGTTCGCGCGCCATTGCATGCTCGAGGGGGTCGACCAGCTCGGTTATCTCGCGAACAAGGAGCCCGAGATCGCCGCCTTCGAGCGCACACGTGCGGGAGTGAGCTGAGATGCGCGCACGAATTGCACTTCTCCCGGGCGACGGAATTGGCCCCGAGGTCCTCGCGCAGGGCGTGCGCGTGTTGCACGCGGTCGCCGAGCGATGGGGGCACAGCTTCGATACCGGCTCTGCGCTCATCGGTGGCGCGGCCATCGATGCCACAGGTATCGCGCTACCCGACGAAACGACGCAGCTCTGTCGCGAGAGCGACGCGGTGCTCCTCGGCGCCGTGGGCGGACCAAAGTGGGACGATCCTCGCGCACAGGTGCGCCCGGAACAGGGACTGCTCGGCATACGGAAGGCGCTCGGGCTCTTCGCCAACGTGCGACCCGTCACCGTGCACGAGACGCTCGCGTCATCGTCGCCGCTCAAGGCCGAGAGGCTCGCGGGGGTCGATCTCGTCGTGGTGCGCGAGCTCACCGGCGGCATCTATTTCGGCGATAAGTCACGCACGTCGCTGGGCGCCGACGGCGAGCGCGCAGTGGACGTGTGCACCTATTCGACGATGGAGATCGAGCGCGTTGTTCGCGTGGCGGGGAAGCTCGCGCTCGAGCGGCGCGGGCGGATCACATCGGTGGACAAGGCAAACGTCCTCGAGACGTCGCGGCTCTGGCGCGAGGTCACGACCCGCGTGCTGGCCGAGGAGTTCCCGTCGCTCGAGGTGGAGCATCTGCTCGTGGATGCGTGCGCGATGCATCTGCTGCAGCGCCCCGCGTCGTTCGATGTGATCGTGACGGAGAACATGTTCGGCGACATCCTCACCGACGAGGCATCTGTGCTCGCGGGCTCGATCGGGCTCCTTCCCTCGGCCTCGCTCGGGGCGACCGTCGAGCGAGATGGGCGGCAGGCGACGTTCGGCATCTACGAGCCGATCCACGGATCCGCGCCGGACATCGCGGGGAAGGGACTCGCAAATCCCGTGGGTACCATCGCGAGCGTGGCGATGCTGTTCCGGCACTCGCTCGGCCTCGAGGAAGAGGCGTCCGCCGTCGAGAAGGCCATCCACGATGCGCTCGCCGACGGTGCGCTCACCGCCGATCTCGCCCCCAGGGGAGGGCGTGCGAAGAGCACGGCCGAGGTGGCGAATGCGATCATCGATGGGCTGGCCAAAGGGAGAGTCGCATCGACTGTATGATGAGCGAAATGAAATAAATGTTGACAGCCGGAGCCGGAGGCGGTATCTAATTCGAACGGCCGCCGAACGGTATGGAATTGTGGTCGACCAGAATTGTCTTGAATTCAAGAGAATAACAGCCGTGAATCTCTCGCTCGTTCTCATTTCGCTCGTCCTTATTCCCCTCCTTATCGTGGGGCTTAT
>JBDTXL010000417.1:0-5684 GCA_040006195.1 Gemmatimonadota bacterium
TGATCTCCTGAATGCGGAGATAGGATCCGTCCTCGATGAAGCGATCGGAGATCTCTCTTCCGCCGGACGTGCCGTCGAAGCTTGCCCGCGGCTCATTGGTGATATCGCCCGGATTGCGCCAGCGATTGAGCGCGTAGGAGAACTTGTTGTCGTACGAATAGCCGCCATCGTCGGCGAAGATGCGCATCAGGTTGAAGACCTTCGCGCCGTGCGAGAACTCGAGGAATCCGCGCAGCTCGAAATTCTTGTAGCCGACCGTATTGCCCAATCCTCCCCAGAACTTGGGCTGGGGGCTTCCGGCGTTGATGCGGTCGTCCGAATACATCGCATCGCCGGTCGCGGGATCGACCCCCTTGAAGTGCAGCACGTAGAACTCGCCGATCGGCTGTCCCACGACTGCGCGACTGATGTTGCGATAGTTGTCGCCCGTCACCGGCTGGTCGGAGTAGAGCTTCGTGACCTCGTTATGGTTGAACGAGATGTTGAAGTCGCTCGTCCAGGAGAAGCCACCTCGCGTGGAATTCTTGAAGTTCACCGTGTTGAGTCCGAACTCGAAGCCTCGGTTCATCACGTTGCCGATGTTGTCGTAGAAAAAGCAGTAACCCGTGGCGCATGGGAGCGGGCGCCGCGTGAGCAGATCGGATGTGAGTTTGTGGTAATAGTCGGCGATGATGCTGATCCGTCCGCCGAAGGGGTACCAGTCGATACCGGCGTCCCACTCCTTCGTCGTCTCCCACTTCAAGTTCGGATTGCCGAACTGAATCGGCTGAATGCCAGGCGTCGAGCCATAGTTGCCCGATCCGTACGTCGCGAGCGTCGCGTAATTCGGAATCGACTGATTACCCGTCTTTCCGAAGCTTCCTCGCAGCTTCAGCTGTCCAAATCGGCTGCCGAAGCTCCCCATGAAGGGTTCGTCGGAAAGCACCCAGCCGGCCGAGATCGCCGGGAAGTATGCCCACCGGTTGTTCACGCCGAAGCGCGACGACGCATCCGCTCGCAGGCTCCCCTGGAGAAGATAGCGGCTCTTGTAGCTGTAGTTCGCGCGTCCGAAGAACGACTCGAGATTGTAGTTGTTCGGAATGCCTCCGAACTCGATCAGGTTCGTGGCGCTGCCGACGTACTGCAGCTCCGGACTGCTGAAGCCTTCGCCGCGCAGGTAGCTGGAATTCTCGTTGTTGTACTCGATGCTTCCACCACCGACGGCCGTCAGGCTGCTCGCGTCCTCCGAACCACTCTGATACGTGAGATAGCTCTGGAGCAGGTAATGGTTCGTGTTGTCGAACGATGTTTTCGCGACGCCATGCGCGCCGAAGGCGTAATTCCCGACGACGAGCGGCGACCTCCACTGATCCTCGTGGTCGTGCAGAATATCCGCACCCGCGGTGCCGGTCAGCGTCAAATGCGAATTGAAGAGATAGTTGCCCTCGACATTGCCGAGGAAGTGATCCGTCGTTGACGGTAGGCGGTCGTACGTCCCGATCGCGACCGGATTCGAGTACACCGGGCTGTTACCGAACGCATCCTCGTCGGCGGTGCTCATGAACGTGCCGTCGGGATTTTTCACCGCGTAGATCGCCGGCTGGCCAATGGCATTGGTCACGATTCCGTCGTTGCTGTTGTTGCCTTCGATGCGGTCGTTGTTCTCTCGCGACACTCCGATGGACGTCTTGAGTCGAAACTTCGACGTCGCATCGTAGTCGACGTTCACGCGTCCATTCGCCCGGTTGTATGCCGACCCGATAACGATGCCCTTCTGTTTGAAGAACGAGCCGTCGACGTTGTAGCGAAGCACCTCCGTGCCTCCGCTCAGTCCGAGATGCAGATTCTGAATCGGCCCGGTGCGGAAGATCGCATCCTGCCAGTCGGTGCTCACCGCGCCTTCGAGCGAAGCATCGAACGGGAGATCATCGCCGTCGTTGACGGCGCCTTCGTTCATATATGTGATGTACTGTTGCGCGTTCATCAGCTTGAGCCTGGTCGCCGCGTTCTGAATACCCGTGGAGAGGTCGACGGTGAAGCGGGCTTTCCCCGACTGGCCACGCTTTGTCGTGATCATCACCACACCGTTCGATGCGCGCGAGCCGTAGATCGCCGCCGACGCTGCGTCCTTGAGGATCGAGATCGACTCGATCTCGTTCGGGTCCAGGCCGGTGATCGCCGTCGGCGCTTCACTGCCCGCTGGGAAGATCTGTTGGGAAAGCGGATCGTTGGAGATCGGAACTCCGTCGACGACGTAGAGTGGCTGATTCGAGGCAGAGAGCGAAGCAGCGCCGCGAATGCGAACGCTGATACCGGTGCCGGGCTCTCCCGAGTTCTGTGAGATCTGGACGCCCGCAGCCCTGCCCTGCAGCGCGGCATCGATTCCGGCCACAGGCTGATTCTGAACATCTTCGCCGCTCACGTTCGTCACGGCGCCGGTGACCTGAGCGCGATTCTGTGTGCCGTAGCCGGTCACGACGACCTCGGAGAGCACCGCCGACACCGCGCGAAGCACGAAGTCCGCAGTCGCCGTACCGTCGAGCGTCGCCGTAATCGTACGCTGACTGGGCGCGTATCCGATGCGCTGGACGCGAACCGAGACGGTGCCCGGTGGAACACGCAGGGTGTACGCACCCGCTGTGTCCGTGAGAGCTCCTCTCGTCGTCCCAACCGCAATGACTTGCGCTCCGACAACGGGCGCGTGAGTGGCGGAGTCGGTAACCGTACCGCGAACGATCGCCACGTTCGGCGTCGTTCCCTGCGCATTCGCCTTCGCGAACGAGGCAGCTATGCAGGCAGCCAGGGTGATCTTCCAGACCGAACTGGGAAAACTCATGGGCATGTCTCCATCGGGGAGGTGCAGACGAGAGAACCGCTCGAGGCTCCTATGTGGACCGCGGGGTGAGCTTTGAGCGGATGGTGAAACGGCCGGATGTATAAGACGGCGCCTAACTACATGGAGGGTAGCCCGGCTGGCCGCAAGGCCAGCCGACGCCCTCCGAACACTTCAAAGATGCGCTCGCCTAAAGAAAAACTCACACAGGGCTATACGGAATTCGTCACCAGATCGTTGACCCTGACGGTGAAAATCACTCGCTTCGCCACATCCGGACGCGAAAATCGCCCGGCGCGCTTTCGCACGCCGGGCGATTCGTACTGCCCTGCTCGGCCGCGCGCGGCTATCCGCCGATTCGCAGATTCACCACGCGGGACTGCTTCTGCTGCGTGTTGTAGACAAGAAGGCTCACCACGTCCCCGCTCTTGAGCCTCGAGATCGAGGTGTCGAGGTCCGCCACCGTGCGAATCGCGTGCGGCATCGGATTCAACACCCGCACGATCACATCTGACTCGGCGAACAGCTTCTGGTACGACGGTCCGAGCGCGTCCACGCTCATCACCACCAGCCCTCGCTGCGCATCCGTCACCTCGGCGCGGCTCGCGCGGTCGGTGGTCATTGGCTCCACCGAAATTCCGAGCTTGTCGTAGCTTGCCGGCTTCACGGCTGCGCTGTCCACCGCCTCGTCACTCTCGTCGCCGCCGCTCGCCAGCTGCGACTCGTTCGGCGCCTCGGTGAGCTTCACCTTGTACGTGTGCTTCTGCCCATAGCGCATGACGTCGACGCTGACCGTCTCGCCCGGCTTGTGCACCCGGATCACGCGCTGCAGCTGCGCCACGCGATCCACCGACGTGCCGTCGATCGCGACGATGACGTCACCGGCCTCGATCCCCGCCTGCTCCGCGGGACTCGACTGCCCGGGCGTACCACCGCCTACGAGCGCACCGCGAATCTCCTTCAGCCCAGCGGACTGCGCATCTTCAGGACGCAGATCCTGGATCGACACTCCGAGGATGGCGCGGCGAACTTTCCCGAACTGAATGAGGTCGTTCATGACTGTCTTCGCGAGCGTGATCGGAATCGCGAAGCCGTAACCCGAGTAGTAGCCCGTGCCGCTCGCGATCGCGCTGTTGATGCCGATCACGTCGCCGTGGCTGTTCACCAGCGGGCCACCCGAGTTGCCCGGATTGATTGCGGCGTCCGTCTGGATGTAGTCGACGATCGCGTACTGGCTCGCGTAGAGGCCGCGAAGCTGTCCGCTCCGCCCCTTCGCGCTGATGATGCCGGCGGTGACCGTGAAGTCGAGGCCCAGCGGATTGCCGACCGCGAGCACCCACTCACCGACGCGCGCCTTGTCATCATCGCCGAAGCCGATCGTTGGGAAGTTGGTCCCGTCTATTTTGATCACGGCGACGTCGGTCGTCGGATCGCGGCCGATCACCTTCGCCTTGAAGACGCGCTTGTCGAGGAGCGTCACCGTCAGCTTGTCCGCGTCGGCGACGACGTGATTGTTCGTGAGGATGTAGCCGTCGGCAGTGACCAGAAAGCCGGAGCCGCTCCCTTCCATCGGCTGCTGCTGTTGCTGCTGCCGCGGATCGAATTGCTTGAAGAAGTCCTCCATGCCCGGTGGAATCTGCTGTTGTCCGTGCGGCGACTTCATCGGGCGCGCCTGCCGCTCCATCTGGATGGAGACGACGGCCGGAGTCACATGCTCGGCGATCGCGACGAAAGCGTTGCTCGCCTCCGTGACCTGTTGCACCGCAGCCTGCGGTGGCTTCGCGCCGCCGCCTGCCTGCTGCGCATAGCCGAATGGAGTGAGGTTGAAGCCGGCGGCGACAACCAGACCACCAATGAACGCGGCGACGGCGACGACTCCGACCGTGAGCCGCGTGGAAATTCTAGACGTCATTGCGAATCCCAACCGTGTAGAGGGTTACCGATACTACACACGCGCCGCCGACAGGTTTCGCTGCCGGCGACGCGGATGCAGACTCGCTTACTTTTTCTCTTCATCCACGATCTCGTAGTCGGCGTCGACGACGTTGTCCGATCCCTTCGGATTCGCCTGGGCGCTGGCCGTCGCCGCTTCGTCCGTCGCGGTCGTGCCATCGGTCTGATCGCCCTGTGCATACAGCGACTGCCCCGCCTCGCTGTAGACCCGGCTCAACTCTTCCTGAGCGCTGCGGATCTCGTCCAGATCGTCAGCCCGAAGTGCCTTGCGAGCGCGCTCGACCGACGTCTCGAGCTTGGTCTTGAGCTCGGCAGTGAGCTTGTCCGACCACTCCTTGGCATTTTTCTCTACCTCGTACGTGAGGCTGTCGAGACGATTCCTCGTGTCGATCTCCTCACGCTTGCTCTTGTCGGAATCCGCGTTCGCCTCGGCGTCCTTCACCATTTTCTGGATGTCGTTTTCCGAGAGACCACTCGACGCCTCGATCCTGATCTTCTGCTCTTTCCCGGTCGCCTTGTCCTTCGCGGTCACGTGCAGGATACCGTTCGCATCGATGTCGAAGGTGACCTCGACCTGAGGCATGCCGCGCTGTGCGGGCGGAATTCCGGTGAGCTGGAATTTGCCGATCGTCTTGTTGCCGCTGGCGAGCTCGCGCTCACCCTGTAGTACGTGGATCTCTACCGTCGTCTGGTTATCCTCGGCAGTGGAGAATACCTCGGACTTCTTGGTCGGGATGGTCGTGTTCCGCGGAATGAGCACCGTGGTCACGCCGCCCAGCGTCTCGATGCCGAGCGAGAGCGGGTTCACGTCGAGGAGAAGAACATCCTTCTGCTCGCCGGTGAGCACCGCACCCTGAATCGCGGCGCCGATCGCGACGACCTCGTCCGGGTTGACGCCCTTGTGCGGCTCCTTCTTGAA
>JBDTXL010000418.1:0-14233 GCA_040006195.1 Gemmatimonadota bacterium
GAACTGGACGCAGCTCAACCGCACGCAGTGACCGTCAGGGCGCGCCGAGTGTGAGCAGCGCGCCTTCCGCGACGAGCGACCGCCAGCGCGCGAGCTCCGCCTGCTTGTCGTAGTGGAAGGTGAGCGCGCTCTGCGATGCGCCCCCCCCGATGTCGAGAAGATTCGCCTCCACACTCTGCACCTCCCCCTCCATCCCCGGGAGGCCGATCACTCGCTGCCTCGCGCGCACGGTGCCACTGGTGACCGTACCGCGGACGATGAACAGCGAGCGGGTGCCAAGAACGAAGATGCCGCGAACCAGGAAGGTCGCGGCAGGTGGCGGAGTGGAGCTCGCATCCGAATTCGGCGGGGCGGCTCGCGACATCAAGTGCGACGCGACGCGAGAATCTCGGCCCGCTCGCGAAAGCTCACCTTCGCTCCACACTGCGTGCACACGTAATCGCCAGTGCGCTTCCCCTCGGCGTACTCCTTCGCGAGCGCGGGATGATCGCATGGACGGTCCCCCCACTCCGTGCGGAGCGCGTCTGCCTTTTTCGCTTGCATGGAAAGATCTCCGGCGTGTAGTGCGTAATCGCTTCGGTGCCGGATCAATCTAGCGAGTTCGGAGCGCTCAGAACGCCGGCGAGTCGCCCGAGCGCGAGAGACGACGGACCAGCCACACGATCGCCATTACCGGCAGCACTACAAAGAGGATCACCTTGAACGCTACGATGGTGAACAGCCCGACCATGACCAGCACGAAAAGCGGAATGCCGAAGATGGCGAGCGAGAGCAGCGGACGAAGCGCGAAGAGGCGCAGCAGGGCGACTATCATGACGTGATCGACTCCGGGGAGGGACGCTCATCACTACGCCGGAGTCGCAGGGAAGTTTCCCGCCGCGCCGCGAACACCCGTCCAAACCGATTATCATCCGTCCGTGCCCTCCACGCGCGCCTTACACGGAAATTCCGGCGCACGCCGCCGCATCGCGATCATCGGCGCCGGTGCCGCCGGCACGATGGCAGCGATCTTCGCGGCGCGCGCCGGCGCCGAAGTTCTGCTGCTGGAGCGAACGGCGGAGGGTGGCAGGAAGATTCTCATCAGCGGCGGCGGGCGCTGCAACATCCTCCCTTCCCGCCTCGACGAGACTCGGTTCATCACGGACTCGTCGCCGAACACGCTGCGAAAAATCGTGCGCTCGTGGCCGCTCGCCGAGCAGATTCGCTTCTTCGACGACGAGCTCGGCCTGGCACTCGTCGAGGAGGTCGAGAGTGCGAAGCTCTTTCCCTCGTCGAATCGCGCGCGAGATGTGCGCGACGGACTCATCGAGCTGGCCGCCCGGCACGGTACGCAGCTGCTCACGAACACCAACGTCAGCGGCGTCCTTCCGCTCGAGCAAAACCGGTGGCGCGTCACAATCGTCGACGGCGAGCCCATGGATGTTGATGCGGTGATCGTCGCGAGCGGCGGTCTCTCCGTGCCGAAGACCGGGAGCGACGGGCTCGGACTGCAGGTCGCGCGCAAGCTCGGGCACACGATCAACAAGACGTATCCGGCGCTCACACCGATCACGGCCGACCCGAATGCGTACACCGAGCTCGCGGGGATCTCGCTCCCGGTCACGCTCACCGCGCATTCGAGCGAGCGTTCGGCGTCGGCCACCGGCGGATTTCTCTTTACACATCGAGGCTACAGCGGACCATCCGTGCTCGACGTATCGCACGTGGCGGTGCGCTCGAAGTCACCCAAGACGGATCCCGCCGCCATTACCGTGCGCTGGAGCGCGCTCGATGCCGACGCCTGGACGCGCGCACTCAGGCGCTCGGGAAATCGGAGCGTGCGCTCGGTGCTTCGCGAGCTGCTGCCGGACCGGCTGGCCGACGTGCTGCTCTATTTTGCACGCGTCGACGTCGCGCGCACCACGGCCGAGCTCACGCGCGAGGAGCGAACCGCGCTGGTCGAGCTGTTGACGAACGGCCCGCTCCCGTGGACCGGCGACGAGGGCTACGCGAAGGCGGAGGTAACCGGTGGCGGGGTGAGCCTCGCGGAGATCGATCCGCGAACGATGGAAAGCCGCCTGCAACGGAACTTTTTCCTGTGCGGAGAGCTATTGGATGCATTCGGCCCAATCGGGGGCTACAATTTTTTGTGGGCGTGGGCGACAGGACGCGCCGCGGGGATCGGAGCGGCAGATGCGCATCAACGATGACAATGAAGAGCTGTACGACGAGGGGGTTTCCGAGGAGCTCGACGAGGAATTTTCGCTCGGAGACGGAACAGCGGACGGCGAAGCGACGGTGAGCTGCCCGTACTGCGGCGAGGCGGTGGAGATCACGCTCGATCCCGGCGGCGGCTCGCACCAGGACTACGTGGAGGACTGCGAGGTCTGCTGTCAGCCGTGGCGCGTCTCGGTGCAGTACGGGCTCGACGGCGACGCTCGCGTCGACGTCACTGCGCTCGGCGAGTAGCGCTAAGCGAGAATCAGGTGGGGCACCGCCTTCGGCAGTCGCGGGATGCGCCGAAGCACGCGTGCGAGATCCGATTCCAGCGTCGTTCCCTTCTCCAGCACCGCGATCGTGCGCCCGAGGAGCATTGTGCGCTGCTCTGGCGTGAGCTGCGCGGCGGTCACCACGATCACCGGTAGCTCGCGCAGCCGCTCGTCTGCGTGGATGGTCTCGAGAGAGGCGAAGCCATCGATGTACGGCATCTTCAGATCGAGCACGATTAGATCGGGAAGATGGTGCGTGAGCATATTGAGCGCAGACGCACCATCGTTGGCGACGCGCAGCGTGCCGGCGTGTTCGTCCGCGACGTAGCGCCTGAGCAGCTCACGCGCATCGGGATCATCCTCGACGATGAGGATGCCGCCGGGCCCGCGGTCGATGTGGCGCGTAATCGCGTCCCCGAGCTCCGCGTGCGCGATTGGCTTGTCGATCCAGTCGACGGCGCCGACTGGGCATTCTACGAGCGAAAGTTGGGAAGCAGGACTACGCTTCGAGTCGGAACAGAGCCGATCCCGATGGGTATTTTTAACGAGACGCAATACGTCGGAACGTTGCTTCCATTCTATCGCACACCTTTGGGGTTCGTCGCTCGGTGGCGTTCTAGCCATGCGGTTGCGCCTTTTCGGTCTCGCTCTGCTTTCGATCACCCTTATGGGCGCCGGCCGCGCCCCTGATGTTCGTGTGGTCGTGATCGTCAACAGCGCGAATCACGTGGGCACCATGCGTCGCGAGCAGGTCGCCAACATCTTCCTTCGCCAGTTGTCGACATGGGAAGGTGGCGCAGAGATTCTTCCTGTCGATCAGATCGAGCGTTCGCCCGCACGCGTTGCCTTCGCTCGCGTGGTCCAACTACAGACGGTCAAGGCGATCAAGATTTACTGGCAGCAGCGCATCTTCTCCGGCGATCAGTCGTCGCCGCCCGAGCGCGTCACCGATGCCGACGTGCTCACCTATGTTCGCTCGAACGCCGCCGCGATCGGCTATGTGCTCGAAGGAACGGATCTCGGCGATGGCGTCCGCGCGCTCGTGATCACGAACACGGAGCGCGACGCAACAGCGGTGAGTACTCACAGCTGATCACGGCGCGCCATCGAGTCTCTGACGAGGCCCCGCGTTGCCGATACTGCACGCTACGGTCCGGTAAGCGGCTTCGGCCCGGCGTCAGGTGCACAAAGAGTTAAACACATCTCCCGCTCTCCGCGTGTCACGATGGACGGCGCGCACCTGGCGCGGCGGTGATCTTCGGACTCATCAGCAGGAGAAAATCGATGTTCGACTTGAACTCGCGTGCACGCCACATCACGCTGGGCGCGCTCGTGTGCGCTGCCGTTGCGATAACCTCGGCGTGCGCGCACACACAGCAGACTCCCCCGTGCGACTCAGCGTCCCCGCGCGCGCAGGGCGACTGGCATCGCGGCGGCGGCGACGGCTCACACATGCGTCATCACGGCCGCCGGAATGGCGATTTGATGCTGAAGGATCTCGACCTGAACAACCACCAGCAGTCCCAGGTGATGCTCATTCGCGACCGCTATCGCCTGAAGGCGGATTCGCTTCGCATGGGAAGCGCCGCGCACGACAGCACGAGTCGCGCGCAGTTCCGTACAGTCATGACGCAGGAAATGGGAGAGATTCGCGCGGTGCTCACGCCGGATCAGCAGAAGAAGTTCGACGACAGGATGGCGACGATGAAGGAGCGTCGCGAGCAGCATGGCGATCGTGGCGGCCCTGCTGGTCATGATGGTCATGATGGGCCACCGCCTCCGCCGCGACCAACGGAGTAGCGCGGAGAGTCAGCGTGGTGGTCCGGGCGGTCCCTGCTCCTCTGGATGCGGGGGCCGCCTGTCCATGTGCCGCCGATCGAAGCGCGCACGCTGCTCCGGTGTGAGCACCGCGCGGACCTCTTCGCGCGTCGAGTCCATGATCTGGCGCAGCGATTTTCCAGGTCCGTTCCAGAATGAGTCGATCTGCACGCGGCGACGGGCGAAGATGCTATCGACACGTACGCGCTCGAGGGAATCCATTCCGAGCTCTTCGCCGAAGTGCCGGTCGCGCTCGGCGCCGAAGGGTGCGCGCTCGCCAGTCATCATCGTGTGCACGCGCTGCGAGCGAAAGCGCCGGACCCACGCCTCCGTGACCATCCCGGCAGCGAACACCATCAGCAGTAGAAGCGAAACCGCGATCCGATTGCGCCACGGGCCAGAAACGTCGCTCACGGCTGTACCTGCTGGAAGGAGTCGGGGTCCAGCGCGCGAGCGAGATCGCCGGCGGTGGGTGGGCGGTCGCTGGCGAGCAGCGCCGACGCGGGCTCGCGATCGACGACTTCGGCGAGCGTCGTTCTCGGAGAGAGTGCCTCGGAGTCGTTGGTCGCCGCGAGTCCGATCGCGCCGGCGAGCAGTACCGCGGCCGCGGCGACAGTGACGGGACGCGACCATCGGAGGATCGAGCGCAGGAGCCCTCGGTCGCCGCGCCTTCGCGCGAGCTCGGGTTCGGCCGCGGCCGAGATCTTCGCGATGAACGCATCCCAATCGCGATCCGCGCGCCGCGGATAGAGTGAGGATAGCTCCTCTATCGGCGCCGGAAAACCGATCGACTCGTTCGCATCGTTCTCGTGTTCGATCATCCTGTTGACTCTCCTTGCCTCGTGTCGGGGGCGACTGCGACCAGCAGCTTGCGCAGCTTCTGTCTCGCGTGAAGGAGATGGACGCGCACCGTGCTCTCGGCGAGCCCGAGCAGCTCCGCGATGTCCGCGTGCTTCCAACCCTGGACGTCGTGCATCATGATCACCTCCCGCTGCGTATCCGACAACGTCCCGATCGCCTCCGAGAGCCGCGCGTTGAGCTCCGATCGCTCGGCCATCTCGAGCGGCGACGGATCACGCGTTTGAGCCGTACCCTCCTCCAGCAGATCCACCGAGCGCACGCGTCCCCTCCGCTTGAGATCGAAGGCGCGATTGCGAACGATCGTGAGCAGCCATGCGCGGAATTTCTCCGCAGGTGCGCACGAGTCCAGATGCTGCATGGCCGAGAGAAATGCATCCTGCACGGCGTCGTCCGCATCCGGGAATTCGCCGAGCACGGCGAGTGCGACACCGTGCGCCGCACGGATATGGCGTTTCACGAGCGACTCGAACGCTGCTGCGTCGCCGCCTCGAGCGCGGCCAACGAGTAAGGCATCCGACGGCTCCCCGGCCACCACGGCTGACGCGCGCGACTTCACTCTTTCATCAACGCGTGAGAGGGATTGGGCGTTTAAGGGGGGCGCATACCCATTGTATACGCTTCGCGCGCCCTTCCACTGGAGAGCGCAAAATGGCATATTGCGACACGCGACACGGAGCGATCCGCGACCGTCAGCGCCTCCGCGCGAGTAGCTCAGCTGGATAGAGCGTCGGCCTCCGGAGCCGAAGGTCGCGGGTTCGAATCCCGCCTTGCGCATGCGATCTCCCGTTTGGGCCTGGAGCCCAGACGGGATTTTCGTTCTTACCCCGAACGGGCACCCCGCGCCCCTTGCGCGACTGGAGGTCGAGCTTGGCAGACGCTGAGGCCGCCGACGAACGATTTCGTAACGCGCAGCTGGCGCGCTTTCGAGTGTCGGTGCTCAAGCAAGCGAAATGGCGCGAGCTCGCGCGCGCCGCGGGTGACGTGCGCGGAAAGCGCGCACTCGATCTCGGCACCGACAACGGCGTCATCTCGTGGCTCTTTCGCCAGGAAGGAGGCGAGTGGCGGAGCGCGGACCTCGCGCCGCACGCCGTGCGCGCGATCTCGCGCACGATCGGCGAGCCCGCCGCCGAGATCGACGACGCCACGGGCGCGAAGCTGCCGTACGCGGATGGGAGCTTCGATCTCATCGTCGTCGCCGACATGCTCGAGCACGTCACCGACGATCGTGCGCTGCTCTCGGAGATCGCGCGCTGTCTCGTGGTTGGCGGGCGCGCGGTGCTCAACGTGCCGCGACTCAAACCGCGCGGGGCACTTCATCCCGTGCGACGCGCGCTTGGGCTCACCGATGAGTGGCACGCTCATCTGCACGCTGGCTACGATACGCAAACGCTGCGGGCGCTGCTCCCTGCCGGACTCGAACTGCGCGAGACACGCGATTACGTGCACTTCTTCTCCTATGCACTCGACACCGCACTCAACGCGGCGGTCGGCCGCGCGAATCCGGCGGCGACGGTGCGCACGGCCAAGGGAACAATTCCCTTGAATTCAAGAGATCTCGGGCCGCCCGGGATGGCTGTAAAAATGATGTACCCAGCGATGCGCGCCTTTGCCGCCCTCGACGCGCTGTTGCCGTTCACGAGCGGCTACATGCTCGTCGCCGTACTCGAGCGCACCGGCGGCACGACCAGCGCGTAGGCGGCGAGGAGCTTGCGTCCGAACGCCTCGTCCGCAGTCGCAGAGCGCAGCACGGCTTCGCTCGCGTATAGTACCGAGCGGCCACGGTCGGCTCCGTGCGATCGATCCTCACCATCGAGCAGTACGGGAGAGTGCATTCGGGCAGAAGTATGCTGTCGGGGCAAGCGCGGAAGCGTACGCAACTATCGACGGGCAAACGACGTGCCCTATGTACACCGGCTCCTCCCTAATGGACTGCCAATGTAGCGGCGTGGGTACACACTCGTCTCACATGAGCGCCACTCCAGCCACACATTTCCCACCATGATGCAAACAGAGCAACCGGCCCTGTCGATCGTAGTCCCGATGTACAACGAGGAGGAGAGCGTCGGCCCGCTCGTCGATGCGGTTCGTGACGCGCTGAACGGGGCGCCGTCGTGGGAGCTGGTACTCGTCGACGACGGAAGCCGCGACTCGACCGTGAAGATCGCCGAGGCGCTCGCCAAGGCGGATCCGCGTGTAGTAGTGCTGCAGCTGGCGCGTAACTATGGCCAGACTCAGGCAATGCAGGCCGGCTTCGATCGCGCGCGCGGCCGCATCGTCGTGAGCATGGACGGCGACCTGCAGAACGACCCGCGCGACATCCCGCTGCTCGTCGCCAAGCTCGAGGAGGGATACGATCTCGTCGCGGGATATCGGATGCGGCGGCAGGACAAGGTCGTCACGCGCAAGATTCCCTCGTGGGTGGCGAACAGGATCATCATCTGGCTCACCGGCGTGCGCATCCGCGACAACGGCTGCTCGCTCAAGGCATACCGGCGCGAGCTGCTCGACCAGCTGCATCTCTACTCCGACATGCATCGCTTCCTCCCAGCGCTCGCCGCCGCTACGGCCAACGCGCGCATCGCCGAGGTGTCGGTGCGGCACCACGCGCGCCGCTTCGGCGTGAGCAAGTATGGACTTTCCCGCATCGCGAAGCTCCTTGCCGATCTTCTCACGATCAAGATGATCGCCACCTTCCGTGAGAATCCGCTCGCGATGTTCGGCCTCGGCGCGCTCGCGTCGGGAGTCGCCGCGATGGGGTTTCTCGCCGCGTGGCTGACGTCGTTCGTGCAGCGCGCGGACCCGCTCGACGTTGCGCCGATGAACGCGTACGTCTTTCCCGGAAGTGCGCTCCTCTGCATCGCGCTCGCCGTCTTTCTGACGATGCTTGGGTTGATTGCCGAGGAAGCGCTGCAGAAGGTGCGGGCGGAAGATCAGATCGAGCAGCTTGATCTCAGGATGGCTCGCACATGAGCGACGTCTCGGTGATCGTCACCGTGGTCGAGCGGCCGGAGCCGCTCGAGGCGCTCTATCGAGAGTACGCTGCCGTGCTCGCGTCGTGTGGGCGGAGCTATGAGTTCGTCTTCGTCGCGCATCCGTACTTTCACGAGATGCTCGAGCCGCTGCGCGCGCTCGAGCGCGCGGGCGAGCCCGTGCGCGTGATCGAGTCGCCACGAAGCATCGGCGAGACGGCCTTGCTCAGGATGGGACTCGCCGATGCGCGCGGCTCGCTGGTCGTCACTCTGCCCGCGTATCGTCAGGTGCAGCCGCAGGCTGTGTGCGAGCTGCTCGCGGCGGTCGACGCCGGGGCCGACCTCGCGGTTGCGCGCCGCTGGCCGCGCATCGACTCGTCGGTCAATCGGATGCAAGCGCTCGCGCTGCACCTCACCGCCGGCCGGCTCGCGAACGGCACGCTGCACGACGTTGCGTGCGGCGTTCGTGCCGCGAGAACGGAAGTGCTGCGCGACATTCCGCTCTACGGCGACTTCGCGCGCTTCCTTCCACTGCTCGCCATCTACAACGGCTTCAACGTGACCGAAGTGGCGAGCCCGCAGCACACGAGCGATGTGAAGCGGCGCATCTATGGCGCCGGGGTGTACGTTCGCCGCGCGATCGACATACTCGGACTCTATTTCCTGCTTCGCTTTACGGAGAAGCCGCTGCGCTTCTTCGGCCTCATCGGCGCCGTGCTGGCAGGTACCGGCGGAATTGCGCTCGCGGTGATGTTCGTTCAGCGAATCTTCGGCCAGCCGCTCGGCAATCGCCCGCTAATGCTGCTGGCGGTGCTGCTCGCGACGCTCGGCGTGCAGGCGATCGCGCTCGGGCTCGTGGGCGAGATGATCGTGCACTTCAATGCATCGCGACGGCGCAGCTATCGGTTGCGGGAGCCTGAAGCGAAGTAGTCAGCGTTTGTGTTCGGGCGCATCGATCGCAGCGCGCGCAGCTTCGCGCGAGCGGTGGGTCACGCGCGCGGTCGGTCCGAGCTCGGTGCGGCGCTCGAGGAGATCGTCGGGTGTCATCGCCATCTCGTTGTCGAGCGCGTAGGCGAGCTGCGCCGCGACCACCGGCGACCCTTCCTCGATGCGAGCGCCGAGCCCGGGCTGCTCGCGCACCATCGCGAGAAGCGCGTCGTACCCCGCTCCGTAGCTGCGCACCAGGTGCGTCACCACGTCGTCCGGCATCCCCGCGCGATCGGTCGCCAGCGCGCGCGCGACCGCGATCGCCACATCGTCCGGCGGCGTGGATGCGAGCGGCCTCGTGGCGGTCTCGCACGGCCTCGTCGCGCGTCCGGATCGAGCGCTTACGAGATCCACGAGCTCCTCCGCGATCGCTCGCGATGTCGTGAGCTTGGGACCGGTCGCCGTGAGCAGCTGCGGCGTGCCAGTGTTCGCGTGATCGATGATCGTATGCTCCGGCGGCCCGTGCGTCCTTGTGCCCGGAGCGCCGTGCGGCAGCGGCTGCATCCCCGCGTGCACGAGCAACACGCTGTCGCGCGAGAGTGCTCGCGTAGGCCACGCGGCTGCCACCTCGCACACGAATCGCTCGACGAACGGCTCCAGATCGGCGCTCGATGCCGGCATCTGCTCGCACGGGTAATGCGCGGTCCCGACGAGGGTACGCCCTCGCCAGGGAACCACGAACAGGCGCCGCATGCGGCCTTCATCGTTCGAGGTGAGCGCAAACGCCGTCTGCACTCGCTCGTCTCCGGCGAGCATGAGATTGAGTGCGATTCCCCTCATTGGCGAGGCGACTCCCTCGCGCCCAGTCAGCATGTCCGCCACTCGTGCCGCCCCCGCTCCCGCCGCGTTCACGATCATGCGCGCGCGCACATCAAAACGCTCGCCGCTCCCACCGCCGAGCGCATCGCGCACCACCGCGCCCGTCAGCTCTCCAGCCTCTCTCATCGCCCCTACCACCTCGGCGTAGTTCGCGACGGTCGCACCCGCGCGTACCGCATCGTCGAGCAGCGCGATGACGAGCCGCTCGGCCGAGTAGAGCTGCGCGTCGTGAAAGAGCGCGCTGCCGGTGTAGCGGTCGAACACACCGGGCGCGAGCGTGCGCAGCTCAACCCTCGAGAGCGCGCGCCCGGCCGGCAACCGACGCGACGCAACGACTCCTGCGTTGCGATTTGCCGAGACGAGATCGTTGAGCGCGAGCCCCGCGCGCATGAGCATCGCCGACTCGCGCCCGAAGCCGCGCGTCGGCACCGCGAACGCCAGCGGCTCCACGAGATGCGGCGCGATCGTGAGCCACGCTCGGCGCTCACGCACGAAGTGCCGCGCCTGGGCGATGTCGAGCCCCTGCAGCGACCGCAGCCCGCCGTGCACGATCTTGAGGCTGTTCCAGGAGATCCCCCCCGCGAAATCGCCCCGCTCGACGAGCGCCACCCGGAGCCCGCGGAGCGCCGCGTCGCGCGCGACGCACGCACCGACGATCCCGCCGCCGATCACGAGCAGGTCGAACGGAGTGCGGGCCAGCGCGGGAAGGTCTCGTTGCACGCCCCAAACTAGCGTGAGACGCCCGTAGCGCGAACCGGCCGCAGCCACGGCCCGCCACTTGCCCCTACCTTTCGGCATGAGCATTTACTTCTTCGCCCCGCGGCCCCCCGGCGGAGCGTAACACCGATGGCATACGGACCACCGGCCTGGTCGAAGCTGATTGGGGGCGTAGTTGCGATCGCAGTCATCGTAGTGAGCGCATTCTCGATCATCGCCTTCGCTCGCGTCGGCTCGCTCAAAGGCGACACGTATATCGCGTACATCCTCGCCGACCAGGCGAACGGAATTCTGAAGGGAACCGATGTCTGGCTGCAGGGGCAGAAGGTCGGCGTCGTCAAGAATGTCGGCTTTCGCTCGCTCCCGACCGACACCTCCGTGCGCACGGTGCTCGAGGTCGAGGTGATGAGCCCGTTCAAGTCGTTCATCAAAAAAGACTCGCGGGTCGAGTTCAAGCCGGGCGGATCGTACGTGGGTGCGCAGGTCGTCGCGCTCCGCATCGGCTCGCCCACCGCTCCGGTGCTCGAAGCAGGCGACACGCTCACGCGCGTTTCCGTGATCGATCCCGATCTCCGGCAGAACGAGCTCACGGCCGCCGGCCAGGACTTTCCCGAGATCGTCTCCAGTCTGCGTGCCATCGGCGGCGATCTCACGAAGACCCAATCGCAATTCAGCTCCCTCGGCGATCACTCCTCCGGGCTCGGCCTCGTCATGAAACGGGTGGCGGAGTTCGACACGAGAAAGAAGGGAACGCTCTCGCTCATCTTCCGCGATCGAGCGCTGGCGAGTCGCGCTCAGATCGCTCTCACGCGGGCAGACTCATTGCTCGATATTACGCGAGAGCCGGGAACGCTGAACCGATTCAAGAATGACTCCGCGTTGCGCATCGCGCTCGCACGCACGCGGGGCGAGCTCGACGCGATCCGCGTGCGCATCGCGCGCGAGGACGGCGCCGCAGGCCGCTTCCTCTCGGACGACGCACTTCGGAAAGATCTCGAGGAGCTCTCGAAGCAGATCGCGAAGACGCTCGCCGACTTCGGAAAGCGACCGGAACGCTACTCGCCGTTCTGAGCGACTGGCCTCGCCGCTCGTTCTGACCGTCAGTCGGGAATGAAAATCGGCAGCGGTGTAAAGGTCAGCACCAGCAGCGCGATCGCGAGCCACGCCAGCACCTTTCGCTTCCGATCCAACGGCCGCTCTGGCGCGAGCAGCATCGGGTGACCGAGTCGTCCGCGTCCGATCACGAGCGCGAGCACGGCCCAGAGCCACCATCCCTGCCAGAGACGGCCGAGCGGAATGAGAAGCAGCCAGAAAAATCTCGCGACCAGCGACTGCGCTCTCCCGAAAAGCGCGAAGGTGACATGGCCGCCATCGAGCTGCGCGAGGGGGAGGAGGTTGAGGCAGGTGATGAGCAGCCCCGTCCATCCCGCGATCGCAAGCGGCGTGAGCGCGAGCGTTCCGTGCACGCCGGCGATCGCCCTGCACAGCGACATGAGCAGCGAGTCGCCGAGCAGGAGATGCCAATCCTCAACGACGATGAACTGGTGCGCGAGCGGGAGGCTCGGCAGCATCACCGTGGTGCTCTGCGCGACCCCGATGAGCAGAATCGGAATCGCGACTAGTAAACCCGCGAATGGGCCTGCGACGCCGATGTCGAAGAGCGTACGGCGATCGTACAGCGGGGAGCGCAGGCGGATGAATGCTCCCATCGTGCCGAGCAGTCCGAGCTGCGGCGGGAAGGGGATGAAGAACGGTGGGCTCGCGTTCACGCGATAATGTCGCGAGACGAGATAGTGCCCGGACTCGTGTGCGGCGAGGATCGCGGCAAGCGGTATCGAAAAGGAAAGCCCGATGCGGAGCGCGGCGAGTGACGGCAGATGCCATGTCGCAGGAATTCCCGCGAAGGTTGCGCCGGCGATGGTCATCGAGAACAGTGCGAGCACGAACAGCGCCGCGTGCAGCCACCACCGCTCGCGCGGCGCGCGCTCCTCCGCAACCAGCACGAGCGTGCGTCCGTCGGCCGAGTCGTCCCAGTAGTGGGTGCCGGGCCAGCGCTCGATCGCGCGCGCGAGCGCGGGCGAGGGCGCTACATGCAATGGCTGCACGAGCCCCTCGATGATCTCGCGGTCGCCCAACGGCAGATGCCGCCACTGCGTAAAGAATGAGGTGACCGGCTGCTCCGTCACTTGACCACCATTTTTAAGCACGTTAGCTTGGCGACTTCCGCAGGCCGTTGCCCCCCGCCCCGCCGCTTCGTCTTTCCCCACTCACCATCGTGTCGTAAACCGCGGTGCCCGATCTCCGGATCGCGTGCGCCGGGCTGACACATCCTCGCTGCCGCCTCCTCAGCGAGTGAGATCGAACCTCCCCCGGACCGCACGGTCGTGGACATCTCCGAGCTAAAGCAGAAGTCGGTAGCCGAGCTGCAGTCGATGGCCGACGAGCTCAATATCTCCAACTTCTCAGGGCTTCGAAAGCAGGATCTGATCTTCCGCATCGAGCAGAATCTGCTCGATGCGGACGCCGTGCTGCGCGGGGAGGGCGTGCTCGAGATCCTTGCCGAAGGATACGGATTTCTCCGGAGCCAGGACTGGAACTACCTCTACGGCCCCGACGACATCTACGTCTCGCCGTCGCAGATCAAGCGCTTCGATCTCCGCACGGGCGACACGGTCGCGGGACAGGTGCGGCCGCCGAAGGAAGGCGAGCGCTATCTCGCCCTCCTCAAGGTCGAGACGATCAACGGCACGGATCCCGACACGGCCCGCCAGCGCATCACCTTCGACAATCTTCGACCGCGCTATCCCGACGTTCGCCTGCGCCTCGAGTCCGCGAGCGAGGATCTCAGCATGCGCGTCGTCGATCTGATTGCGCCGATCGGCAAGGGACAGCGCGGGCTGATCGTCGCGCCGCCGCGCGCAGGCAAGACGATTCTCATGCAGAAGATGGCGAACGCGATCGCAGAGAACCATCCCGAGGTCACGCTGATCGTTCTGCTCATCGACGAGCGCCCGGAGGAAGTCACCGACATGCAGGAGCAGGTGAAGTCGGCCGAGGTGATCAGCTCGACGTTCGATGAGCCGGCGGATCGCCACGTGCAGGTCGCGGACATGGTGATCGAGAAGGCGAAGCGGCTCGTCGAGCATGGGCGCGACGTCGTCATTCTCCTCGACTCGATCACGCGGCTCGCGCGTGCGCACAACGTCATCGTCCCGCACTCGGGAAAGATTCTCTCCGGAGGCGTCGACGCGCACGCGCTGCACAAGCCGAAGCACTTCTTCGGCGCCGCGCGAAACATCGACGAGGGCGGCTCGCTCACGATCATCGCCACGGCGCTCGTCGAGACCGGCTCGCGCATGGACGAGGTGATCTTCGAGGAGTTCAAGGGAACCGGCAACATGGAGCTCGTACTCGATCGCAAGATCGCGGATCGCCGCGTCTTCCCGGCGATCGACATTGGGCGCTCGGGCACGCGCAAGGAAGAGCTGCTGCTCGACCAGGCGGAGCTCAATCGCGTGTATCTGCTGCGGAACTTTCTGAGCGACATGCCGAGCACGGAGGCGATCGAGTTTCTGCTGCAGCGGATGGCGCGCA
>JBDTXL010000419.1:0-1778 GCA_040006195.1 Gemmatimonadota bacterium
GGTGGGTTGAGCAGCTGCACGCGCACTTCGTAATCCACCGCCTGATCGGAGCTGGCTGTCGGCGTCGTTCCCGCGCTCACGGAGCTGTGCGCGATCTCCGTCACCGTCCCGCGAAACGTCGTATCCGGGAATGCATCGATCAACACCTGGGCGGTGTCACCAACGTGCAGTCGCGCCACATCCGTCTCGTCGACCTTCACCTTCGTCTCGAGCACCGACATGTCGCTGATCGTGAGCAGGAGCGCCTGGTCCTTGCTGAACGTGCCGGGCACGGCCGTCTCACCCTGCTGGACGTTGAATCGCGTGACGCGCCCGTTCATCGGCGCCTGAATCGTCGTCTTCGCGAGCTGCGAATTCGAATTCCGGAGCGCAGCATTGTTCTGATCGACCTGATGCTGCGCCGCCTGAAAGAGCGCGGTGTTCACTTCGACCGTTGTCTTGAGCTTCTCGATCTCTTCGGCGGAAATCAGCGCCGCATTCGTCTTCACGATTTCGGAGGAGCGGCGGTATGAGTTCGCCGACTGATCGAGGTTCGCCTTTGCGCGCGCGAGATCGGCCCGTGCCGACGCGACGGCCGCGGCCTCCCGCTGCACGTCGGCCTGATACGTCGACGGATCGATCTGCAGAAGGAACTGCCCCTTGGTCACCATGTCGCCCTCCTTCACGGAGAGCTTGACGATGCGCCCGCTCACGTCGGAGGCGACGTCGACCTTCGTGTGCGGCTGCACCTGTCCGCTCGCGGTGACGTAGGCGGTGAGATCCCGTTTCTGCACCTTCTCGAGGCGAACTTCGACCGCCTTGTCACCGCGCTTGAAGGCAGCGAGCGTGATCACACCGGCCACTATCGCGACCACGGCCACTGCGGTGATCACCTTTCCACGTCGAGTCATGTGTTGCTCCGATTAGCGCAAAGGACGGCCGACCGCCGCTTCGAGAGCGGCGAAGGCCTTATGGAAATCATAAACGGCGTTGATGCGATCGCTCTCCGCCTGCTCGAATTGCGACCGTGCGTCGCTCACGTCGAGAAATGGTGCCAGCCCGACACGGTACCGCTCTTCCGCCAGTCGTAGCGCCTCGCGCGCCTGAACAGCTGTACGCTCCTGCAATGCCACCTGCTGCGCCTGTGCCTGCAGAGTGAGGTAGCCGCTCGTTACGGTCGCGGTGGTCTTCAGCTCCTGCGCGCGAATCACGTACAGCGCATCGTTGCGCGCGGCGCTCGCTTCCTCAACGCGCTGCTCGCGCTGGAAGTTGTCGAAGATCGGCAGGGAGAGCGTCGCGGTGAGCTGGAACGGCTGCTTCGTGAAGCCGAACGGGAAGGCGCTGTTCGAGTTCCGAATCGCCGCGGCCTGAGCCGTCGGCAGCGTTCCATCCGAATTCAGCGAGCCGCACTGCGCCGACTGGCTCGCAAGCCCCGCGCCGACGCGAATCGAGTCCTGCACCAGGCAGCTTCGGACACCGGCCGCCGCCTGGTTCACGAGGAATCCCGAGTTGGTGTACTGATTGGTGTAGCCGCCGAGTCCCGTAGAAAGCTGCAGCGTGGGCAGATACCTCCCCTTGGCGGCCCTGATGCCCAGCTTCGCCGACTCGTCGCGCGTGCGCGCGGCTTCGAGCGCCGGATTGCCCGCGCGAGCGAGCTCCAGCACCGAATCGACCGTGAAAGACGGCGCTATAACCTCGTACGCAGTCGTGAGCCGCGAGTTCTGCGGCTGCTGTACGCCCATATGCTGGAAGAGCGTCAGCCGATCGATCGCGACCTGATTCTTCGCCTTGATCGCCGC
>JBDTXL010000420.1:0-2217 GCA_040006195.1 Gemmatimonadota bacterium
AGTCGGCACTCAGGCTGGCGTCGAGTTGAATGGCGACGAGATCGCGCGCGAGGGACCGCGACGGTCAACAAAGTTGAGGATCGACAACTAACGGAGAAGTGCAGACAACAAACGGATAATTGCGTGAACGGTTCTCCGTTTTTTTGTCGAGGTTAGTCCGTTTTTTGTCGTCCTCCCAGTGTTTCCGCTCTTCGCGTTTATCCCAACGACATCACCTTCGCGCCCTCCGCCACCGCCGGCGGGCTAACGTCATAGATGTAGTACATCGCGCCGGGGCGTTCCTTGCGCAGCAGGGGCAGCGAAACGTTGAAGACCGGGACGCCGCCGAGGGTGTTGCCGCGCAGCGTGCCGGAGTGCGCGTGGCCGTGGAAGGCCACGGCGGCGCCGTAGCGATCCAGCGGTTCTGCCAGCCGGTCCGTGCCGAGGTATGGATGGATGGCCTCCGGCTCGCCGGCAACCGTCGCTGCGATCGGTGCGTAGTGGAGCACGGCGACGCGCACCGGCGTCGACAGGCGGCGCAGCGCGAGCTCGAGCGAGTGCACCTCGTTGAGCGTCGCCTTCACGAACGCCTTGGTCTCCGGCTCACCGAACGGCGTGAGCATGCCGCGGCCGAAGCCACCCATGAAGCCCTTCACTCCCGCGAAGCCAACGGTTGAGTTGAGCTCGAAGGTGTCGCCGCTGAGCAGGTGCACGCCTCTCGCGCGGAGCATGCGGCTTCCCTCCTCCATCTCGCCGGATTCGTAGTCGTGATTGCCGAGCACCGCGACGATCGGCACCGTCACATCGGCAAGCTCACCCACCACCACCTTGAATTCCGCCAGCGCGCCCCAGCGCGTGAGGTCGCCAGTGAGCACCAAAACCTCGGCTTCATCATTCACGCGCGCGAAGAGCTCGCGGTAGGCGCCGACATCGTCGGTGCCGCAATGGAAGTCGCCGACCGCGGCAATGCGTACGCTTCCCGATTTGCGAGGCTGCGCTGCCCGCCGCTCGTGGCCATTCGAGATGGCACCGGATATCGATCGATCGGTCACGCGAGAAATTCCTCCACCTGTTCGCTTCGCTCATCCCAAACGTCGCTCGCGGCGAGCGCGTGCACGAGTGGTTGGTCGAGCGCCCTCGTCACCATCTCCTCGCGCAGATCCTTCATCTTCCACTCGTTGACATCGATGAGGAAGCTGAAGCGCGAGATCAACGGACCGCGCGTGACCTGCTCGCCCGAGCGATCGCGATCCATCTCGTTGCTCGCGCGCGAGAGCAGCTCGTCGCGCACCCAGCGCGGCACGCCATCGCGATGCTCGGGATAGACGTAATCGTACATCTGGATCTGCGCCAGCAGCAGCGGCCAGTGCTCACCCGTCTTGGCGACGATGCGCCGCCAGTCCATCCGCGCGCCCACACAGACGATCAGGTGCACGATGTCCGCCATGTCCTGCCGATGCCGCTCGCTGATGAACAGCCGGTGCCAAAGCAGCTCCTCGGCCGGCGCCACTCGCACCGGTGTTGCGGCAAGGATCGCCGGTCGGCTGTAGCGATACCAGTCATCGTCGATCATCGCGAGACCGTTGCCCATGCCGAAGATGATGTCGATGAACAGCTCGCCCTGCGTTGCCTTCGCGAGCCAGTGCGGCTGCTCGAGGCGCGCCACCATTCCCGCGTCCTTGAGCGCGCGCATCGCGCTCACGAGATTCGTCGGATCGACGAAGATGTCGAGATCCTTCGTCTCGCGATAAATGCCCGTGTGCTCGTAGATCGCATACGCGCCGGCCACGACGTAGCCGATCCCCGCGGCGTTCAGCGCGGACAGCGCAACCTTGTAGAGCTCACGCTCCGCTTCCGGCACCCAGAAGTCGCCGTGCGTGACCGAGCGCTCCTCTTCGCGGGAGAGCGTACCGAGCTTCCGTGCCTGCGCGAGCGTGCGGCTTACTTCTCCCATGCGATCCCCGGGTTTCTGCGGGCGTCAGTTGGCGTCGAAGCCTTGCTTGGCAGACACCGTGCCGGGCGTACTGATGCAGGAACGCCGGCCGAGCGAGGGCTCGAGCCGGCGTTCCAAGTGGACCTGGCGAGAGTCGAACTCGCGTCTTGCATAGGATCAACCACAGCTTCTACGTGCGTAGTCCACCGATTGATGTTTCCGACGGCTGGCTGGTGAACGACCCACCGCCGGATGAGCTCTCTAAATTTTCGCCACGTGCCTGAGAGCGCGACGCATGACTAGCC
>JBDTXL010000421.1:0-1535 GCA_040006195.1 Gemmatimonadota bacterium
TACGACAACTCGGTGAAGACGAAACTCCTCGGCGTCAGCGACGTAACGCTGAGTACCCGCGGCGCGGTCAGCGAGGAGGTCGTGCGCGAGATGGCCGACGGATGCGCGAAGGAGCTCGGCACGACGATCGGAATTGCCATTACGGGTATCGCGGGGCCGGGCGGCGGCACGGACGAGAAGCCGGTGGGCACGGTCTGGATCGGCATCTCGGGGCTTGGCGAGACGCGGGCCCTCGGCCGGCAGTACGTTGGCGATCGCGAGGAGATTCGTCTCCGGGCGACGCAGGCGGCGCTCGACCAGGTGAGGCGCGGAATCGCGAGCCTCTAGCACGTCCGCGCAGCGCAATGCCGTTGTCTGCGCGGGCAAAAGGACGGAAATTACTTCATGGCGCCGTTGGCGCCGTCTACTCGAAAGGATGGGACTCGTGAGGGATGATATCGATCTGCCGAACGGAGCTGCGGCGTCGCACGATGACGCGGCCGACGGTGCGGACGGCGATGGAAATGAGGGCACACCGGCGGCGCCGAGCGCGAGTCGCGAGCTGGAGGAGCAGCGCGATCGCTACCTGCGCCTCGCCGCCGAGTACGACAACTATCGCAAGCGCTCATCGAAGGAGCGTCAGGAAGCTGGTGCGCGCGCGCAAGGCGATCTCGTGAAGACACTCATCGATTCGCTCGATGATCTGCAGCGCGTGACCGCGCAGGATCCGGCGACCGTCGATGCGAAGACGATTCACGAGGGGATCGAGGTCGTCAACAAGAAGCTCATGAAGGCACTCGCGAGCGCGGGGCTCGAGCTCATCGATCCCGTCGACCAGACGTTCGATCCCGCGCTGCACGAGGCAGTCTCGACGCAGCCGGCACTGTCGAAGGAAGATGATCACGTCGTGTCGCAGGTCTTTCAGCAGGGCTACCGCTACAACGGTCAGCTCCTGCGTCCGGCGCGCGTGGTCGTGAAGCAGTGGAACGGATAGCGAGGCCCAGCCTACATGGCCCAGAGCAAGGACTACTATCAGGTCCTCGGGGTGTCCGCGTCGGCGACGCAGGATGAGATCAAGAAGGCGTACCGCCGTCTCGCCAAGAAGAACCATCCGGATGCGAACAAGAGCGATCCGAAGGCTGCCGATCGCTTCAAGGAGATCTCCGAGGCGAACAACGTCCTGAGCGACGTTGCAAAGCGCAAACAATACGATGAGATGCGCCGCCTCGGTGCGTTCGGCGGCTACGGCGGGGAGCGTCAGCAGCGGAGCGGCGGCACGCGCCCGAACTATCCGGGCGGCAGCTACACCGGCGGCGCAGGCGGTGGCGCGGGCCCGCGCATGGAAGACTTCGACATCGGCGGCATCGGCGGGCTTGGCGATCTCTTCTCATCGATGTTCGGCGGCAACACCGCGGGGCAGCGGGGCGCGCAGCGTCCGAAGGGCCCGCAGAAGGGCGAGAGCGTCGAGGTCATCGTTCCCGTCGACTTCCGCACCGCGGCGCTCGGCGGCAAGGTGCCGGTGGAGCTCGAGGTGAACGAGGAGTGCGCGACGTGCA
>JBDTXL010000422.1:0-4640 GCA_040006195.1 Gemmatimonadota bacterium
CGAGATACTCCCCGGTGTTCGGATTCACGCGAATGCGCTCGCCCGTGCTGATGAATTCCGGCACGTTCACGCTCACTCCGTTCTCCAGCTTCGCCGGCTTCGACGACGCATTCTTCGTCGCACTCTTCATGACTGGCGCCGTTTCCACGATCGTCAACTCCATCGCATTGGGAAGATCAATCGCAATCGGCCGGCCGTCATAATACTCGGCCACGATCTTCATCCCCTGCTGCATCCACTGCGCGCCGTCGCCCAGGGTGTCGGCGTCCATCTCGAGCTGATCGTAGTTCTCGGTGTTCATGAAGTGGTACGTGTCGCCGCCCTGATACAGAAATTCCAGATTGTGCGTTTCCAGCGACGCCTTCGTAATCGTGTCCGCTGCGCGGAAGCGATGCTCGAAGTTCGAGCCGGAGCGAAGATTTTTGAGCTTCGCCTGCACCATCGCGCGGAGATTTCCCGGCGTGTGATGACGGAACTCGGTAATACGGCACGGATCGCCTTCGAACACGATCACCATTCCGCGGCGAATCTGCGTAGCTGGAATTGCCATGGCTATGATAGCAGAGAATAGAATGCGACCAGCTGGACCCCAGCCGATCGCGGGATGATGCAAAACGTTTCAGCCTTTGAATTTACGGAGTTGGCGATAGCCCGTCAAGCGCGCGTTTTCTCGCCCTTTGCGAGCAGCGGCTCGAGCGCTTCCCACACCGTCTCCGCGATGATCGCCGCCCCCCGCGGATTGGGGTGAACCATGTCGCGCTGGTTCAACGTATCGATTCCGCCAACTCCCTCGAGCAAAAAAGGCAGAAACGCCACCTGATTTTTCTTCGCGAGCTGCGGGTAGAGGGTCATGAACCCCTTCACGTAGCCGCTTCCCATGTTCGGAAGCGCCGCCATCCCCACGAGCATGATCTTCGCCAGCGGGTGTGTCCGCTTTACATCGTCGATGATCTGCTGGATGTTCGCGCGGAGCGAGTCCACCGGAAGGCCGCGCAGCCCGTCATTCGCACCCGTTTCGAGAACGAACACATCGAACGGCTGCTTGAGCAGCCACGGCATCCGATGCAGCGCCCCCGACGATGTCTCGCCGCTCACGCCTGCGTTGATCGCTTCGTAGTTGTATCCGAGCGAGTCGAGCCGGCGCTGGATCAGCGACGGATAGGCCTGCTGCGGATCAAGCCCATAGCCGGCCGTGAGACTCGTTCCCACAAAGAGGATGGTTTTCCGCGCATCTTTCGCCTGGGCACTAGCGCCAGCGCTCGAGTCGCTGCCGTGGCCCGTATCCCGCATTTCCTTCGCACGCTCCCGCCGCGACCCATCGCGGCTGCATGCCGCCGCGAGCAACGCGAGCGCCGTCCACTTCCACACAATTCTCGCCGACATGCTCGTTGCCCGTGATTTGACGAAATCTTTCCCAAGCGGTGATCGGACGATCACCGTGCTGCGCGACGT
The DNA here is from genome assembly GCA_040006195.1 of Gemmatimonadota bacterium. Taxonomy (GTDB): domain Bacteria; phylum Gemmatimonadota; class Gemmatimonadetes; order Gemmatimonadales; family Gemmatimonadaceae; genus FEN-1250. Next base: position 1,453 of record JBDTXL010000422.1, read on the forward strand.
GTCGTTCTCGATCGCCGACGGCGACTTCGTCGCCATCGTCGGACCTTCCGGTAGCGGGAAGACGACGCTCCTCGGCCTTCTCGCCGGACTCGACACACCAAGCGCAGGATTCGTGCTTCTCGATGACGTGAACCTCGCGGCGCTGAGCGAGGATGCGCGCGCGCGGCTGCGTGGAGAGAAAGTTGGGTTCGTCTTCCAGAGCTTTCAACTGATTCCGACACTCACCGCGCTCGAGAACGTGCGCGTGCCGCTCGATCTCCGCGGCGATGACAGCGCCGACTCGCGCGCGTCCGAGCTCCTCGCGCGCGTGGGGCTCGCCGACCGCACCCATCATTATCCCGTCCGACTCTCCGGCGGCGAGCAGCAGCGCGTCGCGATTGCGCGCGCCTTCGTGAATTCGCCACGCGTGCTCTTCGCCGACGAGCCCACCGGCAACCTCGATCACGACACGGGCGTCCGCATCGTCGAGCTCCTCGAGCAGCTCAACCGCGATGCGAAGACGACGGTCATCATCGTCACGCACGATCTCGAGCTCGCCGCCCGCGCGCATCGCATGATCCGCCTCAGCGACGGCGCCGTCGTCGAGGACTGCGTGCGAAGCGCATGAGCCTCCGCTGGCGCACGCTCACCGCACTCGCCTGGCGCGACACGCGCACCACGCGCCGCCGCCTCGTGCTCTCGATGTCGTCGATCGCGATCGGCGTCGCCGCGCTCGTCGCAGTCGACTCCTACTCCGCCGACGTCGTCCGCTCGATCCACGTGCAGGCGCGCGGGTTGCTCGGCGCCGACCTCTCCGTCACCGCGCACCATCCCCTTCCGGCACCCGCCCTCGCGATGCTCGACACGCTGCGCACGCGCGGTGCGAAGGAGACGCGCGTGACGACGTTCTCGTCGATGGCACTCGTGAGCGGCGGCAAGGGCACCCGACTCGTACAGGTGCGCGCGATGGGCGCCGGTGCGCCGTACTATGGCGTGATAGAGACGTCGCCCCCCGACAAGTGGAAGGAGCTCCAGCGCGCGCCGAACGCCATCGTCGACTCCGCGCTCCTCATCGCGCTCGACGCGAAGATCGGTGACACCCTCTCGCTCGGCTACGCGCGCTTCGCCATCATCGCGACCCTTCGAAACGTTCCCGGCGACGTCGGCATCGCGGCAGCACTCGGGCCGCGCGTCTACATCCCCGATCAATCTCTCGCCGAAACGAAGCTGCTGGGCTTCGGAAGCCGGGCGGATTACGAATCGCTTATAAAGCTCCCTGCCACCATCGATGCCGACGCATTTGCGAAATCGCATCGCGAGCTCTTCGATTCGCTTCAGCTCCGCGCGAAGTCCGTCGCCGACACGGAGCGCTCACTCACGCGATCGATCGAGCAACTCGGACGCTTTCTCGGACTTGTCGGACTGATCGCACTTCTGCTCGGCGGCACCGGCGTCGCGAGCGCGCTGCGCGCATACATGGCGGAGAAGATCGACACCATCGCCGTCCTCCGCTGCCTCGGCGCGAGCGCGGCGCAGGTGGTGTGGATGTTCATCATCGAGGCCGCGGGGCTCGGCTTCGCCGGCGCCTTGTTGGGAGTCGTGCTCGGTGTCGCTGCGCAGCTCGTGCTCCCGCACGTGCTCGGCACCTTCATCCCAGTGGACGTCGTGCCGCAACTGGAGCTGGTCCCCGCGCTGAGCGGTCTCGCCCTCGGCACCTGGGTGGGGATTCTCTTCGCGCTCGGGCCGGTGCTTGGCGTGCGCAACGTGGCGCCGCTGCAGGTACTCCGTCGCGATGACAGTGCGAGCGCCGCTCGCTCGGCGTGGCGCGATCCACTCCGCATCGTCGCCGCCCTCGTGCTCGTGGCGAGCGTCGTCGCCGTCTGCATCGCGCGCGCGGACAGCGCGATCGTCGGACTCTGGATGAGCGCGGGGATCACCGCCGCGATCGGCGCGACGTGGCTCGCGGCGATGCTCTGCGCGCGCGCCGCGCGGCGACTCGCGCAGCTTCCCTGGCGCTTCGTCGTGCGGCACGGCATCGCGAATCTCGATCGCCCCGGAAATCAGACGCGCCCAGTCGTGCTCGCTCTTGGCTTCGGCGCTTTTCTGCTCGGCACCCTCGCTCTCGTACAGGGGAACCTGCTCAGGCAAATCGCATCCACCGCCGATGCGTCGGCAGCGAATCTCGCCTTCTTCGACGTGCAGACCGATCAGGCCGCGCCGCTCGACTCGATGTTCAGCGCACGCTCGCTGCCGACGCTCTCGCAGACGCCGATCGTACCGATGCGCATTGCGGGCTACACCAGCAGAAAGCCCAAGCCGCCCGAGCGCCGAGCAGCGGCTAGTGCGCGCGCAGCCGGCGGCGAGGAGTCGCGCGACGGCGATCGCGCGCGCCCGTCGTGGGCCGTGCGTCGCGAGTACCGCTCCAGCTATCGCGATTCGGTGGCGTCGAGCGAGAAGATCATCGCCGGCACGTGGTGGAGCACGCCCGGCCCGGATGCGGATGGGTTTTTCGAGATCTCCGTCGAGCAGAGTTTGGCCGAGGAGTTGGGGGTGATCGTCGGCGATACGATTACGTGGGACGTGCAGGGCGTGCGCATCCGCTCGCGCATTACGAGCCTCCGCGAGGTGCAGTGGGCTCGTTTCGAGCCGAACTTCTTCGTCGTCTTCCAGCCGGCAGCGCTGCGAGAGGCGCCGCAGTCGTTCGTTCTCCTCACCCGCGTGAACGACGACGGCGCCCGCGCTACTCTTCAGCGCGATGCCGTGCTGCGATTCCCGAACGTGTCGACGATCGATCTCTCACTCATCGAAAAGGCCGTCGGCAAGATACTCGCTCGCGTCTCGCTCGCGGTTCGCTTCATGGCGCTGTTCAGCGTCGTGACCGGCATTCTCGTGCTCGTGAGCGCGGTGGCCGCGTCGCGTCGTCAGCGTGTGCGTGAGAGCGTGCTGCTCAAGACACTCGGCGCCACGCGCGCGCAGATCGTGCGCATGCTCTTCACCGAGTACGCGCTGCTCGGCGCCATCGGGAGTCTCGCCGGGATTCTCCTCGCCGTAGGCGGCGGATGGGCGGCCGTGCATTTCATCTTCAAGGCGCCCTTCACCGTCTCCCCGCTCGCGCTCATCGTTGTTGCCGCGCTGACCATGCTCCTCACCATCGTGACGGGACTCTTCGCCGCGCGCGATGTTTTCGCCGAGACGCCGATGGCGGCGCT
>JBDTXL010000423.1:0-1721 GCA_040006195.1 Gemmatimonadota bacterium
TTCGCGATGATCCCTTCGAGATAGCGGCGGGGATGCAGGTGGCGATCGGCTTCCGGCGAGAAGTGCGCTGCGCCGAGGGAGCGGCCGCGCGGCTCGATGGTGATCTTGTGGAGCTTGTCCTCGGGGCAGGCGACCATGCCAACGATCGCATGCCCCGACTCATGCAGTGCAATCAGGCGGCGCTCCTGATCGTTGATGACCATGCCGGAGCGCACGCGTCCGAGGAGAATGCGGTCGCGCGCCTGCTCGACATGAGCGTTGGTGATGACGTCGCCCGTATCCTGCACGGCAATGATCGCGGCCTCGTTGAGCAGATTCGCGAGCTCGGCGCCGGAGTGGCCGACGGTGAGCTGCGAGAGGCGGTCGAGGTCGACGTCCTTGGAGAGCTTGCTGCGCGACGCGTGGATCCTGAGGATCTCGAGACGATCGGCGGCGGTGGGGAGCGGTACCTCGACGACGCGATCGAAACGGCCGGGACGGCGCACGGCGGGATCGAGCATGTCTTCGCGGTTGGTCGCCGCCATCCAGACGACGCCATTGTTGCCGGCCATACCATCCATCTCGACGAGGAGCTGGTTGAGCGTGACTTCTTCTTCGCCGCTGCGATTGGGGCGGCCGCGTCGACCACCGAGCGAGTCGAATTCGTCGATGAAGACGATGCAGGGCGCAGCCTCGCGCGCCTGCTTGGCGAGCTGGCGCACGCGGCGCGATCCGATGCCGACGTACATCTCGTTGAAGTCGGAGCCCGCGGCGACGATTACCGGGCAGCCGGCCTCGCCTGCGACGGCGCGCGCGAGCAGCGTCTTGCCGGTACCTGGCGGGCCGACGAGGAGTACGCCTTTGGGACAGCGCGCGCCCATGGCGAGGAAGCGCGCGGGGCTCTTGAGATAGGAGATGACGTCGCGGAGGTCGGCCTGCGCCTCACGGGCGCCTCCGACGTCGCGGAGCGTGAGATGACGCGACGCGGGCGATGGCGAAAACTTGTTGGTGCCGAGCGCTCCGCGATGATGAACGGCGTAGGCGACGAGGAGCGAGAGGACGAGGATCACGCTCACGATCTGGATGAGGCGATCCGCATTGGAGGTGTGCGGTTCGATAACGCGCACGGTGGTGCCCGCGGCGCCCCAGCGCTCGAGATCGGCGAGGGTGACGGCCTGCGCGGGCACGACGGTTTCGACGGAGCGGATTTCGTGGCCGTTCGCCATGCGCGGGGTTCGCAGCTTGAGCACGAGCCGGCCGCCATTGTCGGCGACGAGGAGGGTCGCTACCTGCTTATTGGCGAGTGCCCAGGAGGCCTCCGAGTACGCGACGGATGCGTCGCCGCGAACGGAGGCGGGCGAGAAGCGCCAAAAGTAGACAGCGGCGACGACGCCGACCACGAGAACGCCGCCGGTCCAATAGCGGACGGGACCGCGCCTGAGCGCGATCGCGAAGAGTGATCGGACTTTCCAGTTGCGCCGTTCGCGGGCCGGGGCGGACTGGTCGTTGGAACGCAGCGGAGTTGGCATCAGATACCGGCGCAGTGCACTGTGGAGGGCACCGGACGAGAGAAGATCGCGTGCGGTACAGTGAATGGACGGAGGACAACAGGTTGCCGTAACAGGGTCCTTGGTCCAATGTAACGTCGCTTCTTCGCCGGGCGTAGGTTTGATCGGTCTCACCAGGATTTCTGAATACGCCGTCGACTCTCACGAGAATCTCATGTCACTGCACCGGGCTCT
>JBDTXL010000424.1:0-22441 GCA_040006195.1 Gemmatimonadota bacterium
CGCGATGCCGCCGTGGCCGGAGCAGGCGCCTCGGCCGCCCTTGGACTGCGTTCCGTCGGTGCAGGCGACCATCGCCTTCTTGCCAGTCTGCTTAGCTGCCTTGGTGGCTTTCGCATCGACGCCGCCGTGACCCGAGCAGGCGCCGCGGCCGGTGGCAGTTGAGGTCGAGCCGTCGGTGCAAACAGAGCCGGTGCCCTGAGCCGACGCCTGCATGGAGAACGTACAGAGGGCGGCGAATGCCCCAGTGGCGAAGAGAAAACGGAGGCGCATGATAGACTCCAAATAATGAGATCGACGGGCGACGGACGACCCCGAACGCAAGGGGCGGTCCGGTGACATTGCACGCCGTATCATTGCACCGCTAGCGAAGGGATCTTTGTGGCGACGGCCGGCGCCGAAATTCCCGTCAGGACATTCCGCGCGTGTAGATCATCCAGGCGGTTGCGGCGAGCACTAACGCCAACAAAATGATCAGGCGCTGGCGACGGAGACGCCGAGTCGCGTTCCAGCTTGGGACGTCGAGATACCACCGCCCGGGCGCGCCCTCGCGCATGATCGCGCGGTTGGTGAGTCGGCTCCAGCCGATGCCGTGTACACCGACGCCCAGCTCCTCGGGCGCGCGCGCGCTGTCCGCCGAAACGGCTCCCGCCCTCGCGAACGCCTCGGCCACATGGCGCTCCTTCATCAGAATGATCGCGACTGCGGGTCCGCCCATGGGAGCTATCATGCGCCGGGTCCCCGGGTGAATCAAGGGAGCGCGAGCGGCCAGTCGGTGACTGGCCTGGAACGGCGCTCGTCCTATTAGCGAGCTGAACACTACTCTGTACGTTCCTCGCGCATGCCGCATCAGAGGTGACCATGAGAACGCTTTCGCGTGATGTCGTCGTCGCCTCCTGCGTTGCGCTCGCGCTCGCGAGCGGCTTTTCCTGCAAATCGGAGACGTCCGCGCCGGTGGCCGTAGCGTTGGTTTCGCTTACCCCCGCGAGCGGCACGGTGAATGTGGGTAGCACGCTCGCGCTCTCGGCTCAGGGAGAGGACGCGCACGGCAATCCGCTCACGGGTCGACCCGTCACGTTCACCTCGTCCGACACCAACGTCGCCACGATTTCCGCATCCGGCGTAGTGACCGGCGTCGCGCCGGGGGCGGCCACGCTGACCGCCGCGATCGATTCCAAGAGCGCGCAGGCGCAGGTGACGGTGATGGCGGTGCGCGACGACTGGGTGACGTACGGCCATGATGTGCGGCGGACGTCCGCGTCGCTCGCGAGTGTGACGGGTCCTCTTTCGCTATCCTGGGCTTATTCGCCGCCAGGCACGTCGGGGCACGCACTCAGCTCGGTCATCAATGCGATCGGCACTGTCGAAGGAGTGTTCGTGCGAAACTCGCTCAACTCCGGATACGGCTACGGCCTGTCGCCCGCGATCGATCGCGTCTCCCCCGCGGGGCAACACGTGTGGACGTACAACATGGGCACGGATGCAGACTTCGGCGACTGGGCGTCGCTCATGGGAAACCGCATCATCGTGAGCTCCGACGGAACTCGGTTCGTCGACCAGACGAGTGGGTCATCGGTGCACAGCAACGGCGTGGACACGTGGGGTGAGATTCTCACGGATTCGTCGACGCTCTATCTCACGAACGACGTGCAGATCGACGGTCCCGGCATCTATGCCGGCGCGTACGACACGGCGTTCAAGGCGCGCTGGTCGGCCAACAAGTTCCAGAGTTGCAGAGGATCCGCATCGGCGACGGCGGGAGGACTCGCGCTCAGCAACGACGTGCTGTTCTATGCACCGAAGTACAACGTCGGCAAGCCGGCGACGGTGCTCCCGTTCGCATCGGGAGTCTTCGCACTGAACGCAACGACGGGTGCGCAGCAGGCGTTTCACGCGAGCACGCCATACAGCCGAATCAGCGCCGACGGCTCTCGCGTCTACCTCATCGAGAACTCGAACACGCTCGTCGCGCTCGCGCAATCGGATCTGCACGTCGTGTGGTCGGCGGCGATAGCCAACCCCGGCGAGCAGTCGCCAGTCGTCGCAAATGGTCTCGTCATCGTGGCCACGTCCACCGACGTCGAGGCGTACACCGCAACCACTGGCGCGAAGAGCTGGAGCTCGGCCGCGCTCAGCGGCGCCGCGGCGCACTGGTCCTCCACCTACCAGGGAGGGAACTGCGGGAACGTCCAAATTCCCGTGTCGTTCGGCGCGACTGTGACCGTCGCCGCCGCGCTGGGCAGCCGCACGCTGGTCGTGACCGCGAGCGATGGCCTGCACATCCTCGCGCTCGCAACAGGCGCAGATCAGTGGCACGGACGGATCGCGGGGATTTCGGGAACGGCCGGGAATCCGATCATTGTGAACGATCCGGCGCGCGGGGCGATCGTGTATGTGGAGGACTACTCGAAGCTGTACGCGCTGACGCCGCCGCCCGCCCTCGCCATTGTCGGCGACGCGCGCGCACGCCGCGCAGCCGGAGTCGCGCGCACGCCCTAGCGAGCGGAGCAGACGCCCGCGCGCAGACTTCCGCGCGAGGCGCCGTGGTGCTACGATGTGACGGTCACCTTACAGCCGCCCTCAGCCCCCGGGATTTGCGATGCGTCCGCGCTCTCGTTCTATCGTTGCGTCCTCGATTCTCCTCCTTTTCACAATCCCCTGCGCGGTCGTTGCGCAGCAGTCGAAGAAGAAGGAGCTCGCCGGAAAGAATGCCGCGCCGCCTGCCGGCGGTCCGGATTCCGGCGCGGTGATTCTCCCCACCGGGCTCAAGGCGCGCTCGATCGGGCCCGCCGTGATGGGAGGTCGCGTCTCGAGCATCGCGCTCGATCCGTCGGATCCATGGACGTTCTACGTGGGGCTGGGCACCGGCGGGATCATGAAGAGCTCCGACAATGGCTCGACGTTCGAGGGCGTCTTCGAGCACGAGAGCGTGGCCGCGATCGGCGACGTCGCAGTCGCTCCGTCGAATCCGAAAGTGATCTACGTGGGCACGGGCGAGGCCAATGATCGAAATACCGTGAGCTGGGGCGCCGGCGTCTACACGTCGAACGATGCCGGTGCGACGTGGGCGAAGGCCGGTCTCGAGAGGACGCGCGCCATCGCGCGCATCGTCGTGCACCCGACGGATCCACAATCGGCCTGGGTGTGTTCGCCGGGCGACGTGTGGCAGCCGGGTGAGCGCGGGATCTACAAGACGACCGACGGCGGCAAGACGTGGAAGAAGACGTTCTCCGCTCCGGCTCCGTTCGAGATGCGCGCGGGATGCGGCGATCTCGCCATCGATGCGAGCAATCCGAGCGTGTTGTACGCGACGCTCTACGGGCGGCGCCGCCGTCCGTGGGATTTTGCGTACGGCGCGGCGGCGACGGACGGGAAGGACATCGGGGGAATCTTCAAGAGCATCGACGGCGGTGTCACGTGGTCCAAGCTGACCACAGGGCTCCCGACCATGACGGGACGGATTGGGCTCTCCGTGTACGCGAAGAATCCGAAGGTCGTGTACGCCGTGGTGCAGAGCGATGCCGAGGGCACGTCCGATCTCGACGACCCGAACAGCAAGGCGGGCGGCGTGTTCCGGAGCGATGACGCCGGCGCCACGTGGACGCGACAGAGCAAACTCGATCCGCGCCCCTTCTACTTCAGCCAGATTCGCGTCGATCCGCAAAACGACAAGCTCGTGTATGTGCTCGGCTTCATGCTCCACGTTTCCGAAGATGGCGGAAAGACGTGGCGGGAGGACCGCTTCAAGGGCGTGCACTCGGACAATCACGCGCTCGCGATCGATCCGCGCACGCCGAAGCGCATGCTGCTCGGCACCGATGGCGGATTGTACGAGACGTACGACGGCGGCGCCGGGTGGGCGCACCTCAGCCGGTTCGCGGCGGGAGAATATTTTCGGGTCAGCACGGACAACTCCGTGCCGTATCGCATCTGCGGTGGGCTCCAGGACAACGAAAATTGGGTGGGCCCGAGCGACACGCGCAGCAAGGAGGGGATTCGCAACGCGGACTGGAAGGCGATCGGCGGCGGTGACGGATCGTATTGCGCGTTCGACGCCGCGGATTCGAATCTCGTGTATGCAGAATCGCAGCAAGGCTTTCTCTTTCGCCGCGACCTCACGAGCGGACAGGACAAGGATCTGCGTCCGCAGCCAACGGAAGGGCAGCCCGCGTTCCGTTTTCACTGGACTTCGCCGCTCGAAGCCAGCGTGCACGAGAAGGGCACGCTCTATTCCGCGGGCAACCGGGTTTTCAAGCTCACCGAGCACGGCGAGCGGTGGCAGGTGATCTCCCCGGATCTGTCGTCGAAGAGCTACGAGAAGATGACCACGGTGGGGAGCGGCGCCGAGGATTTCGGGGTGGTGTATTCGTTGGCCGAATCGCCGGCGAAGGCGGGGGTGCTGTGGGTGGGAACGGACGAAGGGAGATTGTGGCGCACCGACAATGATGGTGCCGCGTGGACGGAGCTCACGACGAGCGTGCCGGCCGCGGCGAAGGGAAGCCGCATCAGCAGCATCGCGGCGAGTGCGGCCGATGTGCAGGTGGCGTACATCGCGGTCGATGCGCACAGGGAGGGGAACTATGCGCCGCTTCTCTTCCGCACGGCCGACGGCGGCAAGAGCTGGACGAGCATCGCCGCGAATCTTCCGGCGGATGCGCCGGTGAAGGTGATTCGAGAGGACTCGAAGAATCCGCAGCTACTCTTTGCTGGAACGGAATTCGGGCTGTGGACCACCGTGAACGGAGGACGTGGCTGGTTCCAGGTCGGCCAGCTGCCGACGGTGGCCGTGGACGACATTCGGATGCAGGAGCGAGACAGGGATCTCGTGATCGCAACGCATGGCCGCAGCCTCTACGTGCTGGACGATGTCACCCCGCTCGAGCTACTCACTCCGGACGTACGCTCACAACCCGCGTACCTGTTTCCGCCGCGCCCTGCGCTCGGCTTCGTGACGCTCGCGGGTTATGTCGATTCGAACGGAAACGACGTCTTTCGGGGGAGTAATCCAGCGGAAGGCGCCCTTCTTACGTTCTGGCTCAGGGGCTTTGCACCGGAGCCGGTGAAAATCTCGATCACGAATGCGCAGGGACAGCCCGTTGCGAATCTGACTGCGCCCGCGGTCGCGGGGCTCAACCGCGTGTCGTGGGATCTGCACCCGACGAAGGACCTTCGTACCGAGTATGGGGGCGACGGTGGCAAGCCTGTTCCGGCAGGCGAATACACGGTCGTGCTGAAGGTCGGCAAGAGCGAGAGCACCCAGAAGCTCGTGGTGCGCTATCTCCCCGGCGTCACCACCCGTTAGTGAGTACGTCACACAATGGAGAACGCTCGCTCATGACATCGTTCGATTTGCGGTTGGTGATTCGCGTTCTCGCCGCCTTCTCCATTCTCGCGAGTGCAACTGCACTCCGCGCGCAAACGATCACGGGATGGGTAACCTCCCCGCGCGGAACGGTCGCTGGCGCGACGGTGCGGCTGCTCGAGCTCGAGCGCGTCGTGCGCACCGGTGCGGGAGGGCGCTTCACCTTCGGCGATGTGCCAAAGGGAACGTATCGGATCTTCGTCGCTGCGCAGGGTTTCGCATCCGCGACAGACACTGTTCGCCTGACGAGTGATACGACGACGGTGGCAGTGATGCTGCACGAGTCGGCGACCCGTCTCGACGAGATCGTCGTCTCGGCATCACCCGTTGGAGGACTGACCAGCGAGCAATATCAGTCGACGGCATCGAAGAGCCGGTCCGATCTGCTCGGGAGCCCCGGCACGACGTTCGCCGAAAAGATCTCCGATCTGCCGGGCGTCGCGATGCGCGGGCTCGGATCCGCGCCGAATCGTCCGATTCTGCGCGGACTCGGCGACAACGAGGTGCTCGTGCTGGAAGACGGACTTCGCATGGGCGACATCGCGACCTACGATCCCGCGCACGCAACACCGGTGCACGCGATGGAGATCTCGCAGATCGATGTGGTACGAGGGCCCGCGACCATTTTGTACGGTCCCAGCACAATTGGCGGAATCGTCAACGTGATCACGGACCTCGTTCCCAATGTTGCCGATCGCCGAGTGTCTGGAACGCTTTCAGCGGAGGGGAGCACAGGCGCCAATCAGGTGGCGGGCTATTTCGACAACGTCTTCAGCGACGGGCACCAGGCATTCAAGGTCTCGGCCGGCGGAGTGCACGGCGAAGACATCCGAATTCCCGGACGAGGCTACACCGACCCGGGATCCGGAAAGGAGTATCAGCTGGATCGGATGCCGCAGAGCTTCGATCGCAACTGGGAAGCCGGCGCGGGCTACACGTATCAGGCGCCCTTCGGAACGATCGGCATCGGTGGCAAGCACTTCGAGACGAACTATGGAATCACGGGTGCTCCGCCGGATCAGGACTTCGAGAATTTTCCTCCGTCGACATCGCGCATCACGCAGGGACGTACCACCCTCGAGCTGCGAAGTCTGTTCAATGCGAGCAGCAAGGCGCTCGATCAGCTGCGCGTCACAGCCGCCTACAACGACTACAATCAGTCCGAGTTTCCGACAGCTCAGGATTCATCCGGCGTGTCCGATCCGCGGGCGAATCACTTTCACAAGCAGTCGGTGAACGCGATCGTGCAATTTCAGCAGCAGCCGTGGGGACGTCTGCACGGCACACTGGGATTGTGGTCGAACTTCGAGAATCTCAAGATCTCGGGCGATCAGCCGCTGGGCCCGAACTCGTTGACGACGGGACTCGCGGGGTATGCGTACGAGGAGTTCATCGCGACGGAGCGCACGCGCATCCAGGCGGGGCTCCGCTACGACTACAACAGGATTCAGACGCATCCCTTCGCGGGATCGACCGACTCGGTGTTCCAGACGCTGGACGAGTCGCGCAACTCGAATGCGGTCACCGCATCGCTCGGCGCCGTGCACCAGCTGGACTCGCATCTGTCCGCTTCGTTCAGCGCGGCGCGATCGTTTCGAGCGCCGACGGTGCAGGAGCTGTTCGCGAACGGGCTCGATGCGGCGAGCGGCACCTATTCCGTGGGAGACGCCTCGTTGAAGCCGGAGACCGGCTACGGCATCGATGCGTCGCTGCGCGGAACGTACGGGGAGGTGTCGTTCGATGTCTCTCCGTATCTGAACTACATCCACAGCTACATCTTCGGCTTTCTGCGCGGAGACACGATCCAGGAATCTCCCGTCCGTCAATTCGCGCCGACGAATGCGCGGCTGTTCGGCTTCGAGGCGAGCGTGACGCTCGTGCCGGTGCAATCGTTGGCGCTTCGACTGAGCACCGACTACGTGAATGCGCAGGACACGCGGCTCGACCAGCCGCTGCCGTTCACTCCGCCGCTTCGCGGACTCTTTCGCGCCACGTATCAGAAGCAGCGCCTCATGGGAATGTTCGAGGAGCGCGTGGCTGCGCGGCAGAGCCGGCTCGGCGACGGCGACACGCCGACGGCCGGCTACGCGATCACGAATGTCGGTGTCGGCGTGCGCATCGCGAACGGCGCGTTCGTACACGATGTACGGTTATACGTCGACAACGTGTTCAATCAGGTCTATCGCGACAATCTGTCCGTCGTAAAGGACTTCATTCCGCAGCCGGGCCGCGCGGTGCGACTCGGCTACGAGATGTTCTACTAGCGAATGACCACTCTCGCCGTCGCCCAGTCGACGGCGGGTGTGCGGGCGCCTGGATTGTGCTCGGACGGCGTGGTGCGTCGTCCTTGGAGTGTGGCAGCGAAGTCGTTTCCCTCACGCTACTTTTGAGGTGCAGCGCTGCTCGCAACCGGCATTGAGGAGGCGCACGTGAATGATTCGCATTCGACGACCATGGGTGGCGTGGCGGTCGACGCCGAGACGGGGCTTCCCGAGTTCCTGAAGCAGGATAATTCGCTGTACACGGCGGACGATCACGAGACGTGGCGGATGCTGTACTCGCGGCGGATGGATGCGCTGCGTGAGAGCGGGAGCGCGATCTACTTGAGCGGCGCGAAGCTCATCGGCCTCGAGCCGGATCGCCTGCCGGATCTCGACGATGTGAATCGGCGCCTCGCGGCGCGTACGAAATGGGCGGCGGTCGGCGTCGGCGGCTTCATGCCTCCCGTCGTCTTCTTCCGATGCCTCGCAGCGCGCCGCTTTCCTACGACGCTCACCGTGCGGCCGCGGGCCAAGCTCGACTACCTCCCCGAGCCGGACATCTTCCACGATGTGTTCGGACACGTGCCGCTGCACGCGGATCCGGTGTTCGCCGACTTCCTGCAGCACTTCGGTGCGCTCGCGGCGGTGTCGCCCGGCGAGAAGGAAACCGAGGAGATGGCGCGGCTCTTCTGGTTCACCGTGGAGTTCGGTCTGATCAAGGAAGAGGGTCGCACGAAAGTGTACGGCAGCGGGCTCATCTCCTCACACGGCGACGCGGCGAACGCACTCGGGCCGAACTGCGAGCGCAGGCCGTTCGATCTCGATGCGGTGATCAACCAGACGTACGAGATCGACAGAATGCAGGATGTGCTGTTCGTGGTCGATTCCTTCGAGCAGCTGTTCGCAGCGGTGGAGACGATTGCGACGCGGAGAGGAGTGAGCGCCTAGCGAGCGGGCTGGGCCAGCATGATGGACAGCAATCCCGGGCTCGCATCGTCGAGCTCGATGCGGACTTCGGCGTTCGCTTCCAGCGCGCGGAACAGATCGCTTTCGATGAAGTGATGTTCATGCACGCCGGTCGCGGTGGATTTGGCGCACGTGCACGACATCTTTTCGAGGCGCGCCGTTCCGTCGCCTGAGCTCGTACGGAGCGCGAACGTCTCGCCGAGTGACGCGAGCTGCGATGCGGCGTGCGCAGAAATCTCGAGCTTGCCGTCGAGCGGAGTCTTGCGGGAGACGGTGCGACGTTCGAGCAGCATCAGGGGCTATCTCCGCTGCACAACCTTGAGCGATTGCACTGCCGCCAGCAGCTTCGCCTCGCGCGCGGGAGAGTTCGTGAGCACGATGAACTGAAGTCCGACGCCGTTGCGGATTACGGTGTTCGGCGTGTCGACGTAGAGCGTGTCGCCGTGCGCGGGGCGGGTGAGCAAGAGCGTGTGCGTTGGGGCGGGGCGTCCCTCGAGCGTGAGCGCGCACGTGGTGGTGCCGAGCGGGCGGCCGATGTCCATGCCGCCCATCCCCATGTTGCCGCGGTAGAGCGCGTGCGTGCCGTGGATCTCGACGCTCGTCGAATCCGCACCGACCCAGCGCTTGCCGTCGGCTCCTGCACTCACCGGCTCCTCGTGAAAATCCTTCGGAAGGGACACGGTGCCGTCGAGTGAATCGGTACTCCACCGGAGATCGACGAGGTCCGATCCGGCGGAGGAGACGGCGCACCTGGCCATCCCGTCGGCATTCTTCGCCCAGGTGTCAGGGGTCAATCCCTGGCGAAAGTCGACTTCCTGTTGCGAGATGTGCGCGGGCGGTCCACCCTGCGCAGCTGCGCGCGCGGCAGTGACGGTGAGGGCGAGAAGTGCGGCGGTGATCACGGTCCCGATTCGCGAATACATGTGTCATCTCCCTGAGCGCGATGCCGATTGCCGGCGGTGTGCATGCCGGCGTCCCAGCCGAAGACTACCGAAAGTTCGCGACGGAGGCAGCCCCAGCCCCATAAGGTTGGCTCCGCTACGCGGCCGTGGGCGCGGCGGGGCCGGGGCCGAACATCAAATAGCTGAAGCCGATTGCGAGCGCCGCATAGATCGCGCACGCGCCCCACAGATACTCTGTGCCGCCCGACGCGCGTACCTCGTGCAGTAGCGCAAACACGCCGACGAGCGCGTGTCCGAAGCCGCCGGTGACGATGGCTTTGCCGTAGATCCCGCCGAGGAGCATCGTGCGCGCGAACCACGATGTGAGCGCGAGTCCGAAGAGCGCAGCGCCGTATAGTTGCGCGAGCAGCGAAGCTGCGCCGAACGGCTCGCCCGCGAAGCGCGCGAGCACCACCTCCGGTGCAAAGATCAGTGCGAGCGCGGTGGCGCCGAGCACGAGGCTGGTCGCTTCCATGAAACGCTGGACGGGCATGCGGGTCACTCCGAATGAAATGGCGCGGGTATGTCGCGGCGCCGCGCGCGCTCGCGTGCTGCGCATATTTTGCGTGACGACGAAGAGTCCGACCTAAACGCGAGCTGATGCAAAAGGATGAAGAAGACACGAACGACGGCGGGCGGCGCCACTCGCGCACCGCGAAAGAAAAAGCGCACCGCACCGAATCTCGACTCCACTCGCGAGCGTATCTATGCCGCAGCGAAGCGAGTTCCTCGCGGCAGGGTCGCGACTTATGGACAGATCGCGGAAGTTGCCGGTCTTCCCGGGCACGCGCGCGAGGTCGGATACGCGATGGCCGCGATCGGGGAGAGCAGCGCGGTGCCATGGCATCGCATCATCAACGCCCAGGGGCGGGTAAGCATGCGAGGCTCGGGAGTGGGGAGCACGATCATCCAGCAGCAGTTGCTCGAGCGCGAGGGGGTGGCTTTCGACGACGGCGGACGCGTTTCGCTTGCACGCTTTCGCTGGAAGCCGCGCGGCGGCTAGCTGCAGCCTTCCACCCATTCTACCTCGGGTTCGCGTCCGACACGGTAGCGCGTGACCTTCGTATTGCTGTCGGTCTCGAAGACGATACGCCGCGATGAATCGGCGGGGGGCACGGGCCGGACGACCAAATATTTTCCGCGCGGGTCGTACTTGGCAGGCATGGCCGAGAGGCGGCCGCGATAGAGCGACTCGATCTTCGATTGCTTGTCGCCGATCTTCGCTCCGCGATCGGTGGCGAGCTTCTTGTCACCAACGTCGATTCGCGCCAGCGTTGCAGCGACCCACATCGTCCGAAAGCCCGCAGGAATTCCCGCGATCGCAAGATAGGCGCAGCCGCTGTCCGCGCGCGTGTGTTTCGGCACGGCCGCGTGCAGGTCGAGGGCGAGCTGGTCGCGCGTCATCCCGATCCTGAGCACGCCCGCGCCGGAGTCGGTGACGGCCCAAGCCGAGTGCACCGTCGCAGGCGGGGACGGGTGCACAGGGGGAGGCGCGGCGACCTCAGCGGATGTTGGTGGGCCGGGCGGTATCTCCGCACGCGTCGCCGGGGTCGCGGCCGTCGAGTCGGTGGTCTTTTTGTCAGGCGCGGTGCACGCGGTCATCGCGACTGCGATCATGAGAGACGTCGCCGCGAAGACACGGCTCACGCGTTTGCTCCGTTCAGTCCCAGCCATACGACCTCGTGATAGCGCGCGTCGACCCACGCGGGTGAATGGGTTGCCTCGCGATCGAGTGACCAGCGCACGAGCTCGACGAGCGCGCCCGCGTACATGCGCGAGGCAACGGGAATCGGAACGGACAGCGATCTCGTATCCGGCACGAGCGCAGCGATGCGGCGCGCGATCATCTTCGCGAGGTGACCCGCAACGAGGTCGAACAGGACCTCGCGTCTTCCCGCGCGATCGACCGCACGCTGAAATTCGCGCACGTCGCGCATGTGCTGCAACAGCTCGGCCACCGGCGCCACTCGCCGCCCCGCGACGCCGGGTCTGTCGAAGTATTGCTCGAGCATCGCGAAGAAGCGCTCCGCATCGCTGAGCAGCAGATCATCCGTGTTCCGGAAGTGCGCATAGAACGTCGTGCGACCCACCTTCGCGCGCTCGATGACGTGCTGCACGGTGATCGCGTCGAACTCCTCCGCGACCATGAGCTCCACGAGTGCGACGCCGAGCGCACGCTTGGTGCGGAGGACGCGCCGGTCCTCGCGCGGGGCGGGCGGCGCGGACCCACGCTCGCGTTTCGGAACAGCTGCTCGCGATCTGTTCGGCATCGTCGCCTTGGGGTGAGAGAGCGCGCTCCGGGAACGTACACTGCTGCGGACACTTTACGGGAGAGCAGCGATGCGACGTGATACAATCTACGGCGGGGCGCTCATCGCCGGCGCGCTCGCCGGATTCGTGACGATGGCGATGCACCCTACGGGGAGTCAACTGATGGCCGACGTGCAGCATATGGCTCCCGTCGTGCTCGCGGTCCATGCGCTCGCGCTCGCGGCCATCCCCGTGTCGTTCTTCGGCGCGATAGGCCTGACGCGCGTGCTGCTGGTCGATGGGGAGGCGCCAGTCGCCGCGCTGGTGGCGTACGGGATGGCTCAGTGTGCGGTGATGATCGCGGCCGTTGCGAGCGGACTGCTGATGCCGGCGATCGCCGCTCGGGTAGTCTCGACCCCCGGCGCGGAGCGAGATCTCGCTATCGCGTTCGGGCAGTTCACGGGGAGTGTAAATCAGGCATTCGCGAAAGTGTACGTGATGGCGTCGTCGGCCGCGATTCTCCTGTGGTCCGCGTCGATCATTCGACACGCGCGGCTCGCGCGGGGCGCAGGCATCCTGGGCGTCGTCGTCGCGGTGCTCGCGCTCTTCGGAGTCGCGATCGGACATGTGCGTCTCGACGTACACGGCTTCGGCGCGATCGTGCTCACGCAGGGACTGTGGACCATTACGATCGGAGTGCTGTTGATTCGCTTCCGGCAGGAAGCCAGCGCGCTCCAGCGATGAGGTGAAGGTCGTGATTACGAGGCGGAGAGCACCTCGTAGTGCGTCACGAGCTCCTCGCGCTCGAGGAGATAGTCGTCATCCTCCGCGTAGTAGCGGGCACGCTCGAAATCGTCGCCCGCGAATTTCCTGATCGCATCCCACGATTCCCACATCGTGGTCAGCAGAAAATCCGTTACGCCGTGCGACGCGCGCCGGAACACCCACACGCCGCGATTGCCCGGTGTCGCTGCGTAGTCGGCGAGTCCGGTGCGCAACAGGTACGCGTAGTATGCATCGCTCTTGCTCTCGGGTACACGTCCGTGCCACGCGCGCGCGATCATGTCTCCCTCCAATGGTGAGTGGGCCGCTAGAACACGAACGGTATGAGTCGCCTGGTTCGTGCCGCATAGGCCGCGTATTCGGGTATCGATGCCAGTAACAGCTGCTCCTCCGCCTGAATTCGGACGGCCGTCATCAGCGTGGCGAGCACCGCGAGTGCCACCGTGGAGCTGATCGGCGACACGCCGTGCGTGAGAACCCCGGCCCAGACAAAGAGCAGTACGGCTGCATAGATCGGGTGCCGCCAGTACCGATACGGGCCCGTCGTCACGAGTCCACCCGCGGTGGGATTCGCCGTTGCGTGAAAGCTGCGCGTTCCGAATGTCAGGCGAGCCCACACCATCAGGACGAGAGCGAGCAGCTGTAGCGCAAGCCCGCCGTAGCCTCTTGCGATCATCATATCCTGCAACACCAGCAGTCCCACGGACACCACCAGTACAACCGTCGCGATGAGCGAGCGCTGTTTCGGGGTCATGGCTCGTGTGTGAGAGGTGCTACCAGTCGGTCGGAACGTAGTCTTTCAGGAACTTCCCCCAAATGTGCTCGCCGGTGTTGATCCCGGCGATGATCGGATCGACGATGCGCGCCGCGCCGTCCACGATGTCGAGCGGCGGATGAAAGCGATGCTCCGCGACTTTCCGCGCCGCGATCTCCACCGGATCCTCATCCGTCACCCATCCGGTATCCACCGAGTTCATGTGGATGCCGTCGGTCCAGTAGTCCTTCGCCGCCGTGCGCGTCATCATGTTGAGTGCGGCCTTCGCCATGTTCGTGTGCGGATGGCGTGTCGTCTTGAACGGCCGGTAGAACTGTCCCTCCACCGCGGACACGTTCACGATGTGCTTGTCGCGATTCGGCGTGCGCATCATGAGCGGCTTGAGACGAGCATTGATCACGAACGGTGCGATCGCATTCACCAGCTGCACCTCGAGCAGCTCCACGCTCGACACCTCGGCCATCAACAGCCGCCACGAGTTTCTGCCACGCAGGTCGACCTGCTGCAGATCCTGATCGAGTCGTCCCTCGGGGAAGAGATCCTTCTGCGCCTGTCGCTCTTCGGGGAGGAGCGCGATCTGCGACAGCTGCGCCGCGTGCGTGAGTCCCGCGATCTCCGAGATCCGGCGATCGACCGAGACGGGAGCGAGCGATGCGCCATCCGCCTCCGGCAGCATGTGATAGCCGCGCAGCCCCTCGTATGCGCCAAGGAGCTTGCGTGCGTGCTCGGGCATGTCGCGGAGCGATGCGGACTCGCCCTCCATCATGTGCTCGTAGAAATCGGGCGGGCGACGAACGGTCTGGCACGCGTTGTTGACGATGAAGTCGAGACGGTCGCGCGTCGTCAGCAGCTCATGGCAAAATGCCTCGACGCTCGGCGTGTGGCGCAGATCGAGGCCGAAAATCTCGAGACGATCGCCCCAGTCGCCGAAGTCGGGCTCCTTCGCATAGCGCGCGGCAGAGTCGCGCGGAAATCTCGTCGTGACGATGAGGCGTGCGCCGGCGCGAAGAAGCTTGAGCCCTGCCTGATAGCCGATCTTGACGCGCCCACCCGTGAGCAGCGCGACTCGGCCACGCAGATCCGCGAGCTCCGTTCGTTTCACGAAGTTGATCTTCGCGCACGACGGGCAAAGCTGATCGTAGAAGTGATGGATCGACGTGAAGTGCTGCTTGCACACATAGCAGTGGATCGACTCGCTCAGCTCACCGGCCTGCGGCGCCTCAGTGGGCGCGCCATCGAGCAGGGGATCGTCGGGTCCGGTGGGCGGAAAGAAGTTCGGCGTGGTGAACACGGTCTCCTTCCGGAGCTTTCGGATTCCCGTGTCGGCGTAGACGCGATCCTCGTGTCGCACAACCGATGCCTTCTGCTGTTTCACCGACTCCTTGCGCAGGCGGCGACGCGCCACGATGTCCGGGCTGAACACGACGCCAACCGCAGCGAGGAGTCGCTTCCGATCTTCGTCGGGGATGCGCGCGAGCACGCCGCGATCCTTCGCCACCTGCTCGAGCATCCCGATGGCCTCGCGCATGCGCGCTACGAGCGCGTCGTCGTTAATATCGGGAGGAGCATTGTCGTCTGGCATCTGCATGCTGGGAAGGCTAACGCGAGAGCCGTCGAACTTCTGCGGCGAGGGTCCTCCGCCGTACGATTTGCGCTACTCGGCCCGGCGCGAGCGGCGCAACGTCGGGATACCCTTCTTCGCTGCGCAGGACTCGATCAGCTCCGCGAGCCGCTTCGAGCGCGTGTCGGGGCGCTTTGCGCTGATGACTCGCCAGATCGCAGTGCGTTTATACCACGGTGGACACGTCTCGAAGAACTTCCAGGCCGCGCGATTGCGCCTGAACTCCGTTTCCGACGCCACATCGAGAACGGCCGAGCCGCGATTCTCGTACGCGTAGACATCGCTCTGCTCGGCGCGCCGGCGACCGAAGGCGCGGAGGCCCGCCGGGTGCACGCGCTCCTCAGCTATCAGCTCCTGCATCTTCTTCGAGTTGACGGTGCTCCAGATGCTCGACGACTTTCGCGGCGTGAAGCGGATCGAGTAGCTGTCGTCGTCGATCCGCCTGCGCACGCCGTCGATCCAGCCGAAGCAGAGCGCCTCCGACACCGATTCGGGCAAGGTCATGCTGACGCGTCCGGAGTCTCTCTTGTGCAGACCGACGAGCAACTCGGTCTCGCTTTCGTGATTCGTCTCGAGCCAGGCTCGAAAGTCGGCCGGGCGCGCGAAGAAGGTCGGCTTCACGGCTTTCTTCGGCGCGGGCGCTTTCACTGTTGCCGTCTGAAGAATTGCACTGCGCCGCTGTTCAATTTCCGGATCATGGCTCTCCCGGTCTGCTCGGGCCGAAGGGAAGTGTACGCACGCTTGAGGTCCAGGAGTGACTAGAAAAGCGTGTCGGGTTCGGGAGCGAGATGCATGATCTCGAGCGGCATCAGTTTCGCCAGCATCGACGCGACGATGTTGCGATGGCAGTGCAGGGGATCGGCTTCGAAGCAGAGAATGCAGACACGCCGACCGCTGCGGATGATGTTCGCGAGATCATACAACGCGGCGTGCGCATCGGGCGTTGCCATGTGCGCGATGAAGATCGCCCGCATCTCGGCGTGCTTCCCCGATCGCGCAGCGGCGCGGCCATCTGCGGGCGTGCCGAGCGCGCGAAGGTGGAGATAGTCGATCCCGAGCGCCTCGATGCCGGCGGAGAGCCTGGTCTGGGCAAATCCGGGACGGCGTGAGCTCGCGACGGCGCGAACGTCGACGAGCAGCTCGACCCCCGCGCGTTGGAGCGCGCGCTGGAACGTCTCCGGGGTGGCGCCCTGGTAGCCGATGGTGGCGAGCGTGGTCACGTGCGGCGCCATTCAGCCTATGGCGCGGAGGCCTCTGGCACGGCGGCGAGCGTCACAGTGCCTTCGATATGGAAGTCGCGCAGGATGCCGTCGACGACGAGCGTCGCGCGCACCGGCACATTCTCATCGCCTTGCAGCTTCCCTTCCTCGATCGCCTTGCGCACCGAACTCTCGATCTCACGCTGCGCGGTGACGCCGAAGTGCTTCAGAAACTTGCGGATCGAGAGATTGAACGCGTCTTCATCCATGTGCTTCTCCGAGCGAGTAGTCGAACGTGTACGAATGCTTCTTGTTCTCGACGATGATGTCGAGTGAGCCGCTGAGCCCCACCAGCCCGCCGGTTCCGGAATCCGGAATGACGATGACGGAGAGCGAAGGGACGCCGCGATTCATCGTCGCCGAGTGCTGAAGCGCGAACGTCCCCTCGCGACCCTGCAAGGTACCTGTCACCTTCTCGATCGCGACATAGCCCGCCGAACCGGTGGCCGGCGATCCGGACGAGAGCATCTCGCCTTTGCTTGTTCCCTCGAGGTCGCCGTGGAACTGCTTGTCGATGGACATTCTCGCAAGCGGCGCATCGTCGCCGGAGATGGCGGCGACGAGCGGAAGAATTGTTGCAGAGAAGGTGCCGCTGGCGCGCGTCGTCATGATCGTCTCTCGCAGTCGTGGTCGATGGTTCGAGCACGAAAGCTAAACGTCCGTGGCGGCAAGAAGCGCGGCACGTCCTGCTGCGGCAATGCGGTCGAACTCCGTGAGCAGCGTTGCGGTCGTCTCGGAGGAACATCCGGGGGGGGTTGGGACCAGTCGTCGGCATGATGTCGAGCTCATCGCGATCGAACATCAGGGGCACCCATCCGGGCAGACGCGCGAGAAGCTGCGCGAGATGCGCCATGGCGAACGCGTTCAGGTGCGGCTTCCACTCGCCGCGGTCGTCGGGTACGCGCTCGAGCACCTCGCGCGTAACAGCGATCTCGTGATCATATTCGGGAACGAGGAGCTCTGACTGTGACATGTCGTTACTCAGAGAGGATCGTAGAGGCGTCGAGAGCGCCGGGTGTGCCACGACTGCTGAACGTGGAGCTCGATCAGCTTCCCGGGTGATACGTGCGCTCCGTGTGGCCCACCAGCTGAGACGGATAGAAGTAGACCTCGCGCAAATCGCCCTTGCTGTACCGCAGCGCCTGATCGTCGAAGTGCTTCGAGACCGTGTCGCCGCTCTCGCCGCCCGCCGTGATCGCGCGCGCATGCACGCTGTCGCCGAAGTCGACGACCGCGACGAACGAGTTGCCGCCGGTGCCGTACATCTTCTTCGTGCGCTCCTTCTCCCACGGCCCGAACGACGCGAGCGATCCCCATCGCGCGCTGGCGAAGCCCACCGGGAGGCTCGGCTTCGCATCGTCGAAGGGGTGAACGATGTCGTCCGTCAGCCGCTGAAAGCGATTCACATCGCCCCACGGCATCTTCCAGGTGCCGAAGTTCTTCGCCAGCGAGTCCGAGACGACGGCGAGCGCATCGAGCTTCTCGTGCGCCGACGTCTTCTTCGCCATGTACTCGTAAATCGACATGTCCTCGCCGTCCGCATCTGCGTGCACGCGTCGACCGAGCTCGTCGCCCCAATACGAGGCGAGCGTCGTCGGCACCGACGACACCGAGAATCGATAGTCCCACGGCCTGAGCACCGCGATCTGATCGGCGACCTTCGCCTTCACGGAATCCGCGGCCGGCGTTCGGTCGTACGCCTCGATCAACGTGGGGATGAGATCGGCGAAAGCGGGGAGATAGCTGTCGTACGCAGCGTCGATCAGCGATTGCAGCGTGAAGTCCTTCCTGTTCGACAGCACACGAATCGCGTGGATTCCGCGCGGGCTCTCGATCCCCTGATCCATGTACGCCGGATAGTCCGACTTCCTCGGGCTGTACGGACCGGCAGCGGAATACGGCCAGTTGTTGGAGTTGTAGAGCCAGCCACTCTTCGGATTCAGCAGCATCGGGCTGCTGTCGATCGACGTCACGCCCTTGTAGTCGGTAGCCGGGTTGCTTCCATCCACCGGCTTCCGCCAGTCGAAGTGCGTGTCGCGAATCGGAACTCGATTGGCGTGAAAATACGCGATGTCGCCATCAGCATCCGCGAAGATCGTGTTGTTCGACGAGTTCGTGTGCAGCTCCATCGTTTCGCGAAATGCCGTGTAGCTCGTCGCCTTCGTGCGCGTGTACGATTGCGTGAGCGCCTCGATGTGCTGTTGCATGAGCCTCACGCTGATCCACTTGCCATCGGCGGCACGAACGATCGGCCCGTGCATCGTGCGATAGACGGTGAACGTCTTCGTCTCGAGCCCCTTGCTCCCCCTGTACGGCACGCTCACGGCGTACGCCGTCACCGGCTCGAGACCGGCACCGTATTTGTAGAAGAGTGTGTCGCCCTTCTTCACTATCGTCTCCGCATATTCGTCGACGACATCCGCCCCGCTCGTCGTGTGCATCCACCCTGCGCGCGAGTTGAAGCCCTGATAGACGAAGAACTGCCCCCACGTCGACGCACCGTACGCGTTCAACCCTTCGTCGCTCGTCATCTGCAGCTCGGCGCGAAAGTAGAACGACGTGTGCGGATTGATGAGCAGCAGCGCATGATGGTCCGCGCTGTTCGACGGCGCGATCGCCATTCCGTTGGAACCGGTCGGCTCCGCAAAGCGGAACGGTTCGAGGGCGAGCGCTCGGCTCGCAGCCGAGTCGCCGTAGAACGTCTGGAGGCCCGAAAGGGAGACCTTCTCGATGTCTCCGCCGATGCTTCCCTCAGTGAACGACAGCGCCATCCACGGCTCGAAATGCGTGATCACGCGCGGCTTCACGGACGGGTGCTTGTACATGTAGAAATTCAACCCATCGGCCCATGCGACCATCAGCGTCTGAAGCCACTCTGGACTCGCAGCGTATTCCGCCTTCAGCGTGTCGGGATTGATGAACAGCTTCATCCGGAGATCGCGGTAGATCGCGCTCTCCCCCTCGGCCTCAGACAGACGACCCATCGCATTGATGTAGTTCGTCTCGACGCGCTTGAAGTCATCCTCGGCCTGCGCGTAGATCATGCCAAAGACGGCATCCGCGTCGCTCTTGCCGCGCACGTGAGGAATTCCCCAGTCGTCGCGCACGATCGTGACGCTCGCAGCCTGGGCCTCCCAACGGGCGGCATCGGGATTCGCGCGCGCGCGCGCGCAGGCGAGACAGCAGACGAGGACCAGCGTGAGCTTCTTCACTGTGCCTTTGCGGTGATGATCGTACGCACGCGCCTCGAGTGCTGACGGAGAAGGTAGTTCACGAAGTCGCCGACGATCGGGCTCGCCTTGGAGCCGCGCGTGATGACGCGAGCGCTGAGCACTGATGTCTGCGGATGCCACTCGATATTCAACACGCCTGGCGTCTCGCCGGCGCTGCGGATCTTCATCCAGCCGGGCGCGCGCCCGGGCTGCTTTTCGCGCAGAATCTCGAGCTCGTGCCTTCCGAGCCGCGGGTCGTTGGCGATGGCCTCGCGGAGACTTGCGCCCTTCGTGCACAGCGCGTGAATGAGCATCTGCATGTGAACTCCCTCGTGAGCGCCGATTGCGCTAGAGCAGGGTGGAATTGTCGCGCCAGACGGCATGGTTGAGCGCCATGGCCACGCCGAGCCAGATGAGATATGGCACCAGCAGCAGTCCCGCAATCGGCTCGATCCGAGTGAAGAGCAGGGCAGTAACGGCAACGACGAGAAAGAGCAGCAACAGCTCCGCGAATGCGAGCGCGCCTCGGTGTAAAACGAAGAATAGCCACGTCCAGAGCGCATTCAGCGCGAGCTGCACCACGAAGAGCGTGAGCGCCAGTCGCGCGCCGCCACTCCACCCCTGCGCACGCCAGACGAACCACGCTGCGATCCCCATGAGCAGATACAGCACGCTCCACACAGGCCCAAAAGCGCGAGCAGGCGGTGCCCACCTGGGCTTCTCGAGCTCCGCATAGAACTGTGGAGCGCGTCTCGACGCAATTGCACCGACGGCGCCGGCCGCGAAGCAGCCGAGTATCCAGAGTGCGAGCGAGATCCAGTCGTGCCTGGCGAGATGCACGTGCATCCTCCGGTGAGCGTGTCTAGCCCGGGAGCAATCGCGGGCGAAAGACGGTGACTTCCGATCCCTCCGCGATGAACGCCGACGCTGGCTCCGCCGCAAGCGCGCGCGCGAACGAAGATCCATACAGCCGGGGGACGTCCGCGTCCAGCGAGGCGGCGGTTGCGGCCCAGACGCGCCAGCGCGGATGCTTCACCTCATATTCCACGGTGCCACCGTCGCGCTGCCGCGTGTAGCCCCAGAAGTGCTCGGTGATGAACGTCTCTTCCGACTCGATCGGCATCAGCGACGCCTCGCCATTCGTGACCGCCGAGACGTGCTGCCATCGCCTGCCGGTCTTCCACTCGTAGGACACGGGGCCTGGCGCTTCGACGGGCTTGGCGGGAGCGCTGCTGCGCATCCGCACCGCACGATACGGCTCGTTGTACACGGCGCGCGCGGTGAGCGCGATCGCGAGGCGCGGTACGAGCTCTCGCACGAACACGACGCCGCGACGAATCGCGCCGTCCGCTGTCCTGTGACGAACGTAGAAGCGGAGATTCACCTCTTCGAAGTTTCGATGCAGCGGAACCGGCACGCCGAGGAGCTTCGTGCGCAGAAAGCGAAAACCGACGACGCTCGCAATCGCGCGGCCGTTCCACAGATCGAGCTCGGTGTGTCGTGGCACGAGCGCATGCAGAATGGCGGGGTCGACATCGTAGTTGAGCATCACCAGATAGCGCCACTCCGCAGTCAGAAAGGCGCGGCGCTCTCCGATGCTCATCGATTCACTTTTTCGCGACGTGCCAGGCGCCGAGCAGTTGCCGAACGGCCACGAGCTGCCCGACATGATAGGAGAGATGGTCCTGCGCCAGGAGAAGCTCGCGGAGATACGTCTGCCCCGTCCCGTGCGGGATGGTCGCGAAGAGATCCGTGCTCCTGTCCTTCGCAATCGCGCGGAGCGCATTCCGATCGGTCTCGAAGTGCGCGACGCTCTTTCTCCACGAATCGTCGGACGGCGGCGCAGCTGACTTGGGCCAGTAGTCGTCCGGCCACTTCATCTCCTCGTACGCCGAATTGCGACAGAACTCGAGGATGTCGTGCTGCGTGATGCGGATGTGCTCGAGGAGCTCCCACGGAGAATGTTTCAGACCGGTTGGTCTCTCGCCCTGGAGGTTGATGTCGAGCTCCGCCATCGCGGACTCGGCCGTCGCGTGCGCCTCGCCGAAGTCGATGAAGTCGGCGAGCTGCGTGCGGAGTGCTTCGGTGTGAGGCATGGCTGTGTATTGGGGAAGGCGCCCACCAGATATCCCGCGATTGCAGTGAGCAGTGCTGGTTTGATTCGCATCAGCACGATGCGTTCCCCGCTCGGCGACCGTGAGAGACGCTAGCTGGTCGCGTACGACTCGAGGTAACCGCAGCCGGTGCACCGATAGGTCACGATGGGGCGTGAATTCTGTTTGCGCCATTTGATACCACCGACCCAGCGCCGCGGCACCGGCGTGCCGGGCGTCCAGCTGCTCTGCAGAATCATTCCGTAC
The DNA here is from genome assembly GCA_040006195.1 of Gemmatimonadota bacterium. Taxonomy (GTDB): domain Bacteria; phylum Gemmatimonadota; class Gemmatimonadetes; order Gemmatimonadales; family Gemmatimonadaceae; genus FEN-1250. Next base: position 21,788 of record JBDTXL010000424.1, read on the forward strand.
GCGAAGTCGGTGGTGAATCCGAGCTCCATCGTGCGGTCGCACCTGGGACAGATCTTGTCGCGATCGGACATGCGCTCGCCGGAACTCACTCCTCGCACTTCTCCAGCATGCTGCGCGGAACGAATGTCGCCACCGGCGTGCCATCTTCCTCGAGCAGATCAAGGAGGTCGGTCTTGTGCCCGAGCTTGTCCTCCGATGCCTCGCCTCTGTAGCACTCGCCTTCCTGCGCGCGCTGCATCTCGTGCTCCGACAGTCCCGCTCGCATACGATACGTGTTTCCCGCCATCTCCACTCTCCGCGTTCGAGATTACTCAATATCGCTCAACAGCCGCCGGATTGTAGCTCCGGCGGCTGTCGAAGTAATACTGTTGGGGCTCGAGATCGAAATTACCAGATCTTCACTCGATCGGCGGGCGCGAGGTACATCTTGTCGCCCGGCTTCACGTCGAACGTCGTCTCGAACACATCATTGTTGACGAGCGGAACCATCGCGCGGTAGTCGCCGGGCGAGTGCGGATCCGTGAGCAGCCGCTGGCGGAGCGCGTCATCGCGGATCTTGCCGCGCCATATTTGCGCGAAGCCGATGAAGAAGCGCTGGTCGCCGGTGAGCCCGTCGATCACCGGTGCCTCCTTGCCGTTGAGCGAGATGCGATA
>JBDTXL010000425.1:0-2289 GCA_040006195.1 Gemmatimonadota bacterium
CCGATGCGAAGCATCACGGGCCACGCCCAAAGCTCGCCCAGCGTCAGCGGCTCGACGCGCTGATACTCGCGTATCATGAGTTCCATGTTCTGCGAGTCGAGCTGGCCTTCCGTGTGCGCGATCAGCTCCAGTGCGATCGCGTAGATACGGGGGAAGCCGCGATACGGGCCGGCGACGAGCTTCGGCAGTTGCTGGTAGTAGCCCTGCGGCATGTTCGCGCGGATCTCGCGCCCGTGCTCGACGACGAGGAAGTACGCGTCGAGAAGCCATGCGCCCGCAGGGGTCACGTCAATGCCGCGCGCGCTCACTTCGAGCAGCAGATCCCGAACGTCACGCAACACGCGTTCGTTCGCCGTGAGTCTCGACAGGAGCAGCCCGTGACGGGCCCGGCGCGCATCGCGCGCACCGGCGCGTGCGAGCTGCTGGCCCTTCGCGAGCTCGCGTGCGTGATGTGCGAGTCTGGATGCCCCATACGGCTCGCGCGCCTGGTCGGGTGCCTGCTCCTCCACCTATCGGTGTCGCTCGATGCGAGCGCTGTCGCGTGCGGCGCAAGACCCACTCGCCTCGCGATTCCGGTCGAACACCAGCCGCTGCTCCTCCCGAAGCATGTCGCGCACCCGTGTGAGCACGCGCTCGTGAATCCCGGCCTCGGATTCACTCCCCGAATGCGTTGCGAGATGCGTATAGTAGAACGAATCGATCGCGCGAAGCTCCGCGAGCTGCCCCGGCGTGAGCTCCACTCCGTTCAAGAGCGGCGCCATCATCGTCATCACACTCACGACGTCCCCTTTCCCGCGCGAGCGAGCACATCTCTCGCCGCCGCGATCACGTGCTCCACCGTGAATCCGTAGCGTCGGAGCACCTCTGGCCCAGGCGCCGAGGCGCCGAAGTGGTCCACGCCGATGATCGAGCCGGCCAACCCGACGTACCGCTCCCATCCGAAGGGCGATGCTGCCTCGACGCTCACGCGGGCGCTCACCGCCGGCGGTAGCACGGAGTCGCGATACTCACTGCTCTGCGCCTCGAACAATTCCCACGAGGGCATCGACACCACGCGGCTCCGTATCCCCTCGCTGCCGAGCTGCTGATGCGCGGACAGTGCGAGCGACACCTCTGATCCCGTCGCAATGAGAATGAGCTCTGGCAGCACACCCGGCGATGTGTCGGTGAGCACGTACGCACCACGCGCCGTGCCGATCGCGGGAGCAAGCGTCGCGCGATCGAGGATGGGGAGCTTCTGCCTCGTCAGTACCAGTCCCACGGGACCGTTCCTGTGCTCGAGCGCGATGCGCCAGGCCTCGATGGTCTCGTTGGCGTCGGCAGGCCGGATCAGCGTCATGTTCGGCATCGCGCGCAAACTCGCGATCTGCTCCACCGGTTGATGCGTCGGGCCGTCTTCACCGACGGCCAGACTATCGTGGGTCCATACGTAGATGACGTGAGCGTCGCTCAGCGCCGCGAGGCGAATGCTCGGCCGCATGTAGTCGGAGAAGACCAGGAACGTCGCGCCATACGGAATCACTCCGCCATGATGCGCCATTCCGGTGAGAATCGCCGTCATCGCATGCTCGCGAATGCCGAAATGAATATTCCGTCCCGCGTATCCCCACGCGCCGCCGGCCGCTCCCTGCGTTTGCGGCAGCTGTCCTCCCTCCAGCACGAGCGCGCTCTGAAAGTCCCCCTTCGCTTTCATCATGGTCCGCGTGGACGGGTCGAGGTCCGCCGATCCCCCCACCAGATTCGGAACCGACTCGGCGATCACCTCGATCGCCTTGGCGCCGGCGTCACGCGTCGCCATGTCGCCGTCCTTCGGCGTGAACACCGGTAGCTTCGCGTCCCACTTCGGCGGCAGCTCGGCCGCCAGCGCTCGATCGAAGTCGCGCGCGATCTCGGGATATGCGGCGCGATAGGAATTCATCGTGTGTTGCCATTCTCGCTCCAGGCGCTCGCCGTTCGCGCGCACCTTCGCGAACTCCCGCTTCGCCTCTTCGGGAACGAGAAAGTGCGAATCCTCGGGCCATCCGTAGGCTCGCTTCGTCAGCATCACCTCGTTCTTGCCGAGTGGCTCGCCATGGGCGTGGAACGAGTCGACCTTGTTCGGGCTTCCGAATCCGATATGCGTTCGCGCGACGATGAGCGACGGATGCGCATCGTCCGCGCGCGCCGCCGTGAGCGCCGCATCGACCGCCGCGACATCCATTCCGTCGATCTCCTGCACCTGCCACCCATAAGCGGCGAAGCGCGCACCGACGTCTTCCGAGAAGGTGACGTTGGTCGTCGCCGACAACG
>JBDTXL010000426.1:0-3933 GCA_040006195.1 Gemmatimonadota bacterium
GACCGCAGGGTGATGCCGGACTCACGGGGCGCAAGATCATCGTCGACACGTACGGTGGTGCCGCGCGGCATGGCGGCGGCGCGTTCAGCGGCAAGGACCCCTCCAAGGTCGATCGCTCCGCCGCGTACGCCGCCCGCTGGGTCGCGAAGAACATCGTCGCGGCCGGCTTCGCGAAGCGCTGCGAGGTGCAGCTCGCGTATGCGATCGGCGTCGTCGAGCCGGTGAGCATCATGGTCGACACGTTCAACACGTGCACGATCCCGGAACAGCGGATCATCCACGCGATCCGCGAGGTTTTCGATCTGACTCCGCGCGGCATCATCACGGCTCTTGGCCTTCGCTCGCCGATCTATCGTCGAACCGCGTCGGGCGGCCACTTCGGCCGCGCTCCGGTGACCGAGAAGGCTGGCGGTGCGACCCTTTCGTTCTTCACGTGGGAGCGCACCGATCGTATAGATGATCTGCGCACCGCCGCCGAGAGCTCGCGCGTTTAGCACTCTACCTCTGACTTTGACCTGGACACGATGATGGCTACGATCACAAGGGATTCTGCCGAAGCGGCGTACGATGTGAAGGATCTCGGCCTCGCCGAGGCTGGACGCCGGCGTACCGAGTGGGCCGAGCGCTCGATGCAGGTGCTCAGGCAGGTGAAGGAGCGCTTCACGAAGGAGAAGCCGTTCACCGGACTCAAGATGTCTGCCTGTCTGCACGTCACGGCCGAGACGGCGAATCTGATGATCACGCTCAAGGCGGGCGGCGCGGATGTCGCGCTCTGCGCCTCGAATCCGCTGTCGACACAGGACGATGTCGCGGCCCACATGGTAAAGGACCATGGCATCAAGGTCTTCGCGATCAAGGGCGAGGACAACGAGACGTACTACGAGCACATTCGCGCGGCGATCGCGCACGGCCCCGACATCACGATGGACGACGGCGCCGATGTCGTCGGCGCGCTGCACATGATCGCCCTCGGCCGCCTCGATGATCTACCGCCGGCGGTTCGGAACTGGGTCGAGGGGCTCGATGCACAGGCGCGAAAGGCGCTGCTCGACAAGGTGATCGGAAGCACCGAGGAGACGACCACCGGCGTCATCCGCCTCAAGGCGATGGCGAAGGAAGGGATTCTCCGCTTCCCGGTGATCTCGGTGAACGACTCGTTCACCAAACATCTGTTCGACAACCGCTACGGCACGGGTCAGTCGACGATCGACGGCATCATCCGCGCGACGAATCTCCTGCTCGCGGGCTCGACGTTCGTCGTCGCGGGCTACGGCTGGTGCGGACGCGGCGTCGCGTCGCGCGCGCGCGGGCTCGGCGCGAACGTGATCGTCACCGAGATCGATCCGCTCAAGGGACTCGAGGCGGTGATGGACGGCTATCGCGTGATGACGATGGAAGATGCTGCGCCGATCGGCGATATCTTCTGCACACTCACCGGCAATATCAGCGTGCTGCGCGGCGAGCACTTCTCCGCGATGAAGGATGGCGCCGTGATCTCGAACTCGGGGCACTTCAACGTCGAGATCGACATCGAGGCGCTGGCGAAGCTCGCCGGCGGCAAGAAGCGCGACGTTCGCCCGTTCGTCGAGGAATACGTCATCGGCAAGAAGCGCGTGTTCCTGCTCGGCGAAGGGCGCCTCATTAACCTCGCGGCCGCGGAAGGACATCCTGCGAGCGTCATGGACATGAGCTTCGCGAACCAATCGCTCGGCGCGGAGTATCTCGTGAAGGAGCGCAAGTCGCTCTCGAACGAAGTGCATCGCGTGCCCGAGGCCGTCGATCGCGAGATCGCGCGGCTCAAGCTGCAGGCGATGGGCTCGAACGTCGACATCCTGACGGCGCAGCAGCAGAAATATCTCGCGTCGTGGGACATGGGCACGTGATTGCCGGGTAATGCGGTGCCGTAGTGGCGCGAACGGCCTCGAGCGGGAGATGAGATGATCGAAGTCAACGTGGCGCGTCTCGGGCTCGATAGTGTTTCGAGCTCGTACGTCGTGATTCTGCAGGAGAAGGGCGGCGAGCGGCTGCTCCCGATCTGGATCGGGCAGCCGGAGGCCGAGAGCATCGTGATGGAAATGAATCACATCCGTCCACCGCGGCCGCTCACGCACGACCTGTGCAAGCGACTGATCACGGGGATGGGGGCGGTGCTCCATCGCGTGCAGATCACCAAGGTCCAGGACAATACGTACTTCGCCGAGCTGCATCTGCTGCGCGGTGAAGATCTATTTCAGATCGACGCGCGCCCGTCGGACAGCATCGCGATCGCATTGCGCTTCTCCGCGCCGATCTTCGCGCAGGAGTCGCTGCTCACCGCGATCGAGGTCGAGGACGCGGAGATCGGTGGCACGACGAACGAGGATGATGATGAGGAGGACACGCCGCTGATTCCCGAGGAGCCGCGTGATATCAGCGCGGAGTCGCTCAAGGAGTATCTGGAGAAGATGCGCCCCGAAGACTTCGGCAAGTTCAATTTGTGAAGCGGGAAGAGGCGATCGTGTTGGGTGCAGCGGGGGCGGTCGCGAGAAGCGGCCGCCCTTCGCGTGATGCGTGGTGGCTGCTCGCGATCCCGCTCATGTTCGCGCTGCCAGGCGTCGTGCACGCACAGGACGCCGATACCGTGCCGCCGACGTCCGCTACGGTCGATGGGCGCGTGATGCGTCCGCGGGTCCGCGCGCTCGGGCCGGTGGGCGGCGCGTGGGTCACCATCCATCGCGTGGCCTCGGATAGCGCGGGTCCGATCGATTCGATGCGGACCGCCGGCGATGGAAGATTCCACTTCAGATATATGCGCCACGGCCGCTCGGACGCCGTTTATTTCGTGTCGGCATCGTACGATGGAATCGCGTATTTTTCACGCCCGCTCACGACGACTCGCGTCACCGGCGACGACGCTGCGATCGCGGTCTTCGACACGACGTCGATTCACTTTCCGTTGGCGATCAAGGGACGGCATGTCATCGTGTCGTCGCCGAGCGTGAATGGAACGCGAGAGATCGTGGAGGCATACGAAATCGCGAACGAGAGCGATCAGACGCTCGTCTCGCCGGACGATGCGCATCCCACGTGGACGGCGCCCATTCCAGCCGGCGTCGTGACCCTTCAGGTGGGCGAGAGTGATGTATCAGCGGCGGCGATCACCGCGTCGGGCGGGCGTGTGCGCGTGACGGCGCCATTCGCTCCGGGGCTCAAGCAGCTCTCGTTCTCGTACGTCGTTCCGCAATCGCTCTTCCCGCTGCACATCCCGATCGAGGAGCCGACGACGGTGCTCGAGCTCCTGCTCGAGGAGCCGCGCGCGGAGGCTCGCGGCGCGAATATCAAGCCGCAGCAGCCGGCAACGATCGAACGTCGCATCTTCCAGCGCTACCTCGGCGCCGATGCGCCGGCTGGCTCATCGATCGAGGTGCGAGTGCCGGTGATCACCGCAGCGGCCAACGTGCACATCTACTGGGAGATCGCGGCGGCGCTGGCGGCACTGATGGCGGCGGGGCTGGCCGCGTGGTACGCGCGCGCGCGGAGCAGGCGCACCGGCGGTGTCTCGAAGCCCGCCATTCGCGAGCCGAGTGCGACGGAAACGCTTGCACGCGCGATTGCGACGCTCGACTCGGAGTTCGAGCACACTGCCACGAATGACGTTGCTGCCCGTGCTGCGTACGAAGATCGTCGCCGCCAACTCAAGCGCGAGCTCGCGACTTCGCTTGACTCGGGCGCGCGCTCGATCTAGCTTCGTCTCCAGATTCTGAAATTCAGCGGATACGGGTCACGGAAGCCGGTGTAACTCCGGCGCGGTCCCGCCACTGTAACGGGGAAGTGCAGCGCTCGATCGCCACTGGCATTGCCGGGAAGGCGAGCGCAAAGCCCGAAGCCAGGAGACGCCTCGCGTCCGCGCCACACGTTCAGTCCCTCGGAGCAAGGGCTGGTGGCGATGAGCGC
>JBDTXL010000427.1:0-2644 GCA_040006195.1 Gemmatimonadota bacterium
CTGGATAGTCCTCGCGGTCGAGGAAGTCAAAGCGTTATGGCACACAGGGATGTCTCCGTTGGACGATCAAAAATAGAAGAACGCAACGGCCAGAATCCCGTAGACGAGGAGCAGAAACGAGCCTTCCAGCCAGTTCGATTCGGCATCCAGCACGATGGCCGACGTGATCCACACGGCGAGCGTCACGCTGGCGACCTCGAAGGTACCGAAGGCGAGGTCGAGCGGATGGCCGACGATCATGCCGACGAACACGAGCACGGGCGCCACGAAGAGCGCGACCTGTACCGACGAACCGATCGCGATGCTGGCCGCGATGTCCATCCGGTTCTTCCGCGCCATGAGGATGGCCGAGCTGTGCTCCGCGGCGTTGCCGATGATCGGAATGAGGACAAGACCGACGAAGACGCTCGAGAGACCGAGCGTGTGTACCGTCGCTTCCGTCGCGCCGACGAGGAGCTCCGACATCCATCCAATCGCCCCGGCAACCGCGATGAGGACGATGATCGTTCGCTGCTTCGACCATTGTGGCGCGTCGTCTTCGCTCGGCTTTTCGTCGTACGTCTCCGATTCGAGCGCGTCGAACGCGCTCTTGTGCGTCCCCATCGAATAGATGAGATAGAGCACATAGCCGATGATGAGGAAGCCGGCGACGAATTCGGAGACGCGAACGGTGGCCGCACGCGTGGGATCCGGATGTGCGGCGAGAAAGAGGGTCGGCACGATCAGGCCGACAGCCGCGATGACGAGGAGCGAGACGCTCGTGCCGGCGAAGTTCGGATTGAACTTCTGCGTGCGGAACTTGAGCCCACCGGCAAGCTGCGCGGCGCCGAGGACGAGGAGGAGGTTGCCGATGATCGATCCGGTGATCGATGCCTTCACGAGATCGGTGAGCCCGGCGCGAAGGGCGAGACCTGCGATGATCAGCTCGGCCAGATTGCCGAGCGATGCGTTGACGAGCCCACCGAGGGTCGGGCCCGTGTGCGCGGAGAGCTCTTCGGTGGCGCGTCCGAGGAGTGCGGAGAGCGGGATGATGGCGATCGCGCTCGCCGCGAAGATCACGAGCGGAGCCGCGTGCATGAAGCGCGCGCCGATGGCGACGGGCGCCGCCAGGAGAAGCCAGAGCAGCCAGCTCATTGTCCGCTAGTAGGGAGTAGCGTCGTCGATGAGCATGATCGGGATGTCGTCGCGCACTTCGTAGCGGAGGCGGTCGACCGGGCAGATGAGGACGGATTCGGCCTCACGGTACTCGATCGGTCCTTTGCACTTTGGGCAGACGAGAATGTCGAGCAGCTGTGGCGAGAGGGACATCAGCGTTGGTCCTCGGGTAGCGTGTAGCCGAATCGTTTGAGCGAGAGCGCGTTGCGTCGCCAGTTGTGCAGCACCTTCACCCAGAGATCGAGATAGACGGGTGCGTCGACGAGCTTTTCGATCTTGATGCGCGCGGCGCGACCGATGTCGCGGATGCGTGCGCCCTTATCACCGATCAGAATTCCCTTCTGGCTATCGCGCTCGACGTAGATCACCGCCCGAATGTATACCGGCTTGTCGTCTTCGCGAAATTCCTCGATCTCGCAGGCAACACTGTACGGGACCTCATCCTGGAGCTGTTCGAGCGCGGTTTCTCGAACGAGCTCGCTCGCGAAGAAGCGCATCGACTGTGCCCCGATCTCGTCGTCGGGATAGAGAAAGGGGCTCTCCGGGAGGAGGGCGCCGAGTCGCTCGATGAGATTGGGAATGCCTTCGCCGGTGCGTGCGGAGATGAAGATGTCGTCGGGGCGGGCGGCGCGGCGGCGGTTCAAGGCGCGCGGATTGAGTGCGTCGATCTTGTTGCAGACGGTGACGATCTGCGCGCGCGGCGACGTCTCGAGCTCGGCGGCGACTTCGAGTGTAGGCGGATCCAACTCGGTTGCTTCGACGATGTAGGCTATCACATCGGCATCGGCGAGGGCGGAGAGGGCGGCGGCGCGCATGGCGCGCTGGAGTGCGTACTGGGGGGCGAGGAGCCCGGGGGTGTCGGCGATGATGAGCTGGACATCGTCGGTAGTGTGGATGCCGAGGATGCGATCGCGGGTGGACTGGGGTTTGGGGCTGGTGATGCTGAGCTTCTGGCCGATGATACGGTTGAGGAGGGTGGATTTGCCGGCGTTGGGTTTGCCGACAACGGCGACGATGCCGGCGCGAGTCATGGCGGGAAAGGTAGTGGGGAGATGAAGCGATCCCCCGTGCTGCGGTAAGCAACACGGGGGATCAAAAGGTGCCGGCGACGGCCTACTCTCCCGCGCCCTCTCGGGCGGAGTACCATCGGCGCTGCAGGGCTTAACGACCGTGTTCGGGATGGGAACGGGTGTGGCCCCTGCGCTCTAGTCGCCAGCGTGTTTCGGGTGGATCGGGTGGATCGACTTCGGTGGTGCAGGTGCGCTTCCGATCGCGGTGAGGCGAACAGCAGCAAGACAGCGAAAAATGATAACGGATGAGTAGGCGCGTGGTGATACGCGCGTCGGTGACGGAGTCAGGGACGCGCGATCAGTAAGCAATGCACTGCTTGCGGTGACCTCCAAGCTCTACCGAACTGCAGACGAACTGCGTTGGTAGTAGTCAAGCCGCACGGGCGATTAGGACCACTGCGCTCGGAATGGATTACTCC
>JBDTXL010000428.1:0-6130 GCA_040006195.1 Gemmatimonadota bacterium
AGATACGGCGCCGTGCGAAGCGCTCCATCGAGCGTGTACGTCCACGCGTGGTACGGGCATTTGATGCCGCTCCCGAACGAGCCGGCGATCTCGGAGCCGCCTTCGGTGCTGACGCCTCCGGTGAGCACGAGCTGACAGCCACGGTGGCGGCACACATTATAGTAGGCGCGGAGCGCGCCCTCACGCGTGCGCACCACCAGCACGCTCTCCCCGGCGACGTCCACCACGAGGTAGCTCCCGGGCGTGGCGACATCTTCCTCGCGCCCGGCGTAGAACCACTCGCGCATGAAGATGCGCTCCTTTTCGCGCGCGAACAGCTCGGGCGAGAGATAGTGCTCGCGCGTGAGCGTGCGCTCCATCCCCTGAGCGACTTCGGGTTCGTTCATGGCTCCTCTGGGCGGCGCGGCATTTTGGGAAGGGACTTCGGCAGGAAGGTGCTCCATTCGAACCGCTCCTGCAATCTCCGCGATGCGAGGTGCATGGCGTCGCAGCCGCGATATCGAAGTCATCTTGGACGTCCGGCCATACGCCCAGTGCGGTGCGGCCGTTTTCACCTCTCGACGCGCGATACGTCGCGTCTGCAGCGGCTCAACTCGAAAAGCTTGACTGCGCCGCCGCGAGATGCTATCCTAAAATCACAATCGAAGACGCCCGTGGTAATTTGCCGCCTATTGCAGCCACGTTAAATAAATGCTAAAACGCGAACCCCCGGGTGGCAGTCCCCCCGGGATTTTTTGCATCCGTACCCGACCGTTTCGAGGCCATGACTTCACTCTCGTCCACCGCCGTTCAGCTCCCGATCGCTTCGCGAATTGACGGCCTTCGTTCCGAAGGCGCCTTCGAAGTGCTCGCGAGCGCGCGTGCGCTCGAGCGGAAGGGACGACAGATCCTCCACCTCGAGATCGGCGAGCCGGATTTCCCAACCGCACCGCACGTTGTCGAAGCCGGCGTACGCGCGCTGCAGAACGGCGAGACCAAGTACGGCCCGGCCGGCGGGATACTCGAGCTGCGCGTCGCGATCGCAGCGCACCTCGTATCGCACGGCATCAACGCCGCGCCCGATGACATAGTCGTCACGCCGGGATCGAAGCCGATCCTTCTCTACGCGGCGCTCGCGCTCCTCGAGAACGGCGACGAAGCCCTCATCCCCGATCCCTCCTACCCGATCTACGACTCGGCCGTCCGCTTCGCGGGTGCGCGCCCCGTCACCTATCGCCTCGATGCATCGAACGGCTTTGCGCCCGATGTCGATGCAATCGCCGCCGCGATCACCTCGCGTACACGCGTCCTCTTCCTGAACACGCCGCAGAATCCCACCGGCGGCGTGATCGACGAGGGGAGCCTCGCCGCACTCGCGCAGCTGGCCGAGGCGAACGACCTGATCGTGATCGTCGATGAGATCTATCGCCCGTTCAACTACGGTGCGTCGCCGGTTCCGTCGCTGCTCACGCTCCCCGGCATGCGCGAGCGATGTATTCTCGTCGACGGTTTCTCCAAGGCCTACGCGATGACGGGCTGGAGACTCGGCTACGGTCTCCTCCCTACCCCGCTCGCATCGCGCTTCGCCCTGCTCGCACTCAACGATCACGCGTGCGTCCCTGCCTTCGTGCAGCGCGCCGGCATTGCCGCGCTCACCGGCACTCAGGAGCCTCTGAATACGATGATCAACGAGTTCGCGGCGCGCCGTGCGCTCGTCGCCGACAGACTCGCCGCGATCCCCGGCGTGAGCATCACCGCACCGGCAGGAGCGTTCTACGCGTTCCCCGATGTCTCCGCAGCGACCAACGCTGCGGGGATCACGTCGGCGCAGCTCGCGTCGAAGCTCCTCCACGAGTACGGAGTCGCGCTTCTCCCCGGTACCGCGTTCGGCGCGGCCGGCGAAGGGTATCTCCGCCTCTCGTTCGCGACGGGACGCGCCGATCTCGACAAGGCGCTCACACTCGTCGACGAATGTTTTCGCTCGCTCGCCAGCTAACATCGAAATCGTTTCCTGATCCGCAGCTCGCGTTTTTCGTCTTTTCGCACAGAGGTCGTATGGCAGTCACACTCTTTCTTCCCACAGTTCTCGCTCGCCTCGCCGACAGCGGCACGCTTCGGAGCGAGGGCAACACTGTTGGTGAGGTCGTCGCGAATATCTCAGGGCGCTATCCGGAGCTCGCCCCCCGACTCCGCGATGCCCAGGGCGACCCATATGCCTTCGTGACCTTCTACCTGAACGATGAAGACATCCGCTTCACGGGGAGCTTCCAGTCGCCGGTGAAGGACGGCGACGAGCTCACCATCGTGCCGGCAATCGCCGGAGGTTGATTCCGATGACGACTACCGCGACATCGCCGGCCGAGCTCTCGAACGAAGAGATCTTCCGCTACAGCCGCCACCTCATTCTTCCCGAGGTTGGGCTCGAGGGGCAGAAGAAGCTGAAGCAGGCGCGCGTGCTCCTGGTCGGTGTCGGTGGGCTCGGCTCGCCCGCGGCGCTCTATCTCGCCGCGGCCGGCGTCGGGACGCTTGGGCTCGTCGACTTCGACTTCGTCGACGCGACGAATCTCCAGCGCCAGATCATCCATGGCACGCGCACGATCGGCAAGCGGAAGCTCGACTCCGCGCGCGATCGCATCGAAGATCTGAATCCGAACGTGAAGGTCGAGGCGCACGAGACGCCGCTGACGTCGCGCAACGCGCTCGAGATCATCCGCACCTACGACATCGTCGTCGACGGCACGGACAACTTCCAGACGCGCTATCTCGTCAATGATGCGTGCGTCATCCTCGGCAAGCCGAACGTGTACGGGAGCATCTATCGCTTCGAGGGGCAGGCGTCGGTGTTCGCGACCGGTGATGCGCCGTGCTATCGCTGCCTTTTCCGCGAGCCTCCGCCTCCGGGACTCGTGCCCAGTTGCGCAGAAGGCGGCGTGCTCGGGGTGCTCCCAGGCATCGTCGGCACGATCCAGACGACCGAGGCACTCAAGCTCATTCTCGGCATCGGCGAGTCGCTCGCGGGCCGGCTGCTCCTGATCGATGCGCTCCGCATGCGCTTCCGCACGCTCAACCTGCGGAAGGATCCGACGTGCCCGGCCTGCGGCACACACGAGATCAAGGAGCTCATCGACTACGAGGAGTTCTGCGGCGTGCGACAGGCCGCGGCTGATGACGCGGCGGCGCTGAGCGCGGTGCCGGAGATCTCGCCTGTACAGCTCGCGGCACGAATTGCGCGCGGCGACGACTTCGATCTCATCGATGTGCGCGAGCCGCACGAATGGGACATCGCGCGTATTCCCGGCGCGCGCCTCATCCCGCTCGCGACGCTCGTCAAGGAACTCCCGACGCTCGACAGCGCGCGCGACATCATCGTGCATTGCAAGATGGGCGGGCGCAGCGCGAAGGCCGTGCAGCAGCTGCAGGCGTCCGGCTTCAGGAAGGTGTGGAACCTCTCCGGTGGCATCACGCGCTGGAGCGACGATGTCGATCCGTCCACGCCGAAGTACTGATCGCAAACATGCCTACGATCGAGCTTCCCAAGCGCGCAGTACCTACGCCGGCGAACACGGTGCGCGCGCTGCCGCAGCATTGCAAGGTGTGCGGCGCGGAATTCGAGGCCGCGCCCGAGGCAATCTGCGGATCGTGCCTCGGCCCGCTCGAGCCGATGTATCCTGCAATGCGGCGTCTCCCGAGCCGAGCGGAGATCGCTTCGCGCGCGCCCTCGATGTGGCGCTATCGCGAGTGGCTTCCGTTCGAGGGCACGCCAACGCTCTCGCAGGATACGGGATTCACGCCGCTGGTCGACGCACCCCGCCTCGCCGACAAGCTCGGCGTCGCGAGGCTCTGGATCAAGAACGATGCGGTGTCGCATCCCTCGCTCTCGTTCAAGGATCGCGTCGTGGCCTCGGCGATCAACGCCGCGGTAGCGCTCGGGCTCGACACGGTCGGCTGCGCGTCGACGGGAAATCTCGCGAATGCCGTTGCGGCGCAGGCTGCGCGCGCCGGGCTCCCCGCGTGGATCTTCATCCCCGACAATCTCGAGCAGGCGAAGGTACTCGGCACCGCCGTCTACGGTCCGAATCTCGTTCGCGTGCGCGGCCACTATGACGATGTGAATCGACTGTGCGCGATGCTGGCCGATCGCTTCGGCTGGGGAATCGTGAACGTGAATCTGCGCGGCTACTATGGTGAGGGATCGAAGACGATGGGCTTCGAGATCGCCGAGCAGCTGGGGTGGCGGCTGCCAACGGCGGTGGTCGTGCCGATGGCGGGCGGCTCACTGCTGACGAAGCTGCACAAGGCGTTCGGCGAGCTTCGCGATGCGGGGCTCGTGAGCGACGAGGCGCCGAGGTTGTATGGCGCGCAGGCGTCGGGGTGCTCGCCGATCACGACGCTCGTCGAGAGCGGTGGCGAGACGATCGTCCCCCAGATTCCAAACACGATCGCGAAGTCGATTGCGATCGGCAACCCGGCGGACGGCGTGTTCGCGGCGCGCGCGATGCGTGGCACGGGCGGCTGGTCCGCGGCGGTGAGCGACGACGCGATCGTTGCCGCGATTCGTCTGTTGGCTGAGGCCACCGGAATCTTCACGGAGACTGCGGGAGGCGCGACGCTGGCTGGTGCGCTGGCGCTGGCCGAGCGGGGACACTTCGGCAAGGACGACGAAGTCGTGCTGTGCATCACCGGCAACGGGCTCAAGACGCTCGACGCGATCAGCGGCTCGATCGCGGACTCGCCGATCATCTCGCCGAAGGTGCGCGAGGTCGCGGCGCTGGTGGTAGCGGCGGGATAGCCCGCGACGGCTGGCGCGACGCATCTTTCGTGGATGCCGAATGCGATCGTCGCAACGAATCTGACCAAGACCTACGATGTGAAGGTGCGCGATCCAGGAATCAAGGGAGCGCTCGCCGCGCTGGTGCGTCCGCGCTACCGGCAGGTGCGCGCGGTGGACAGCGTGTCGTTTGCGATCGAGCGCGGAGATGCGGTTGCGTTTCTCGGACCAAACGGCGCCGGGAAGACGACGACGCTCAAGATGCTCACGGGGCTGCTCTTCCCGAGCTCGGGGCGGGCCGAGGTGGCGGGATCCGATCCGTGGACCGGCGGGAATCCGTTTCGGCAGCGCATCGCCTTCGTGCTCGGCAACAAGCAGCAGCTGCTCTGGGATCTCCCACCGGAGGAATCGTTCAGGCTCAATCGCGCCATCTATGGTGTGTCGAGTTCCGACTATACGCAAAGACGTGCGGAGCTCGTGGACCTGCTCGTGCTCGGAGAGCTCATCGACAAGCCGGTGCGACAGCTTTCGCTCGGCGAGCGGATGAAGTGCGAGCTCGCGGCGGCGCTGCTGCATCAGCCGGAGGTACTCTTCCTGGATGAGCCGACCCTCGGCCTCGACCTCGACGCGCAGCAGACGATTCGTACATTTCTCGGCGAGTATCGCCGGCGGCATGGCGCGACGATCCTGCTGACATCGCATTACATGGCGGACGTGACGGCGCTCGCATCGCGAGTACTGATCATCAATCGCGGCCGACTACTATATGATGGCGAGCTGTCGGAGCTCGTCACGCGCATCGCGCCGATCAAGCGGATCGAGCTCGTGCTGTCAGAGCCTGTGCCGCGCGCGCGGCTCGAAGAGTACGGAACGGTGGCGCATTACGCGCCGCCGCGCGCGACGCTCGAGGTGCCGCGCGAGACGGCAACCGCGGCGAGCACGCGGCTGCTCACCGATCTCGCGGTTGCTGATCTCTCGATTCAGGATCCGCCGATCGAAGAGGTGATTCGCATCGCGTTCGGCGAGACGGAGCAGGATGCGGGCGCCGAGGTCGAAGCGCCGCGCGCAGATGTGCGGCGCGCGCCACCGTGATCGCAACGGCGGCGCGAAGCCGTGTCGCGACTCTACGCGATCAATACGCCGAGCTCCTGCGCTCCGCGTTTCTGGTCGACCTGCAGTATCGCGCGTCGATCGCGATCTGGCTCGTGTGGGGGATCACCGAGCCGATCATTTCGTTTGCCATCTGGTGGTCGATTGCCGCCGGCGGAGCCGTCGATGGTTACACGCGCGATGGCTTCGCGCGCTACTTCTTCGGCGTCGCGCTGGTCAACCAGGCGACGCTGTCGTGGGATGCCTGGAACATCGACCGCTGGATCCGCGAAG
>JBDTXL010000429.1:0-3119 GCA_040006195.1 Gemmatimonadota bacterium
GCACTCGCACGGCAAAATGGGAATCCGCTCGTCTATGACGGGCATTTGCTTCTTGCCCTCCTCGGCCAGGACGAGGGGATCGTCGTGCCGCTTCTCAACAAGCTCGGCGTGGATGCGGGACGCCTCCGGGAGCGCATCGAGCAGGAGGTGGCCCGATATCCGAAGCAGACGGATTCGCAGCCGAGCCTCTCACGCGAGGCGAACAAGGTTTTCGATAACGCGGACGAGGAGGCACGGAAGCTCAAGGATGCATTCGTGTCGACCGAGCATCTGCTCCTCGCGCTGGGGGATACGAAGGGGACGGAGTCGAAAAACGTACTGGAAGAGCTGGGGGTGACGCGCGCGGCGCTGATCGAGGCGCTGCAGAGCGTTCGCGGCTCGCATCGTGTGACGGATCAGACGCCGGAGAACCAGTACCAGGCGGTCGAGAAGTACACGCGCGACCTCACCGCCGCGGCGCGAGCCGGGAAGCTCGATCCCGTGATCGGCCGCGACGAGGAGATTCGCCGCGTGGTGCAGGTGCTGTCGCGCCGCACCAAGAACAACCCGGTGCTCATTGGCGAGCCGGGAGTCGGCAAAACGGCCATCGTCGAGGGGCTCGCTCAGCGAATCATCAATGGCGACGTCCCGGAGTCGCTGCGCGGCAAGCAGCTCGTGGCGCTCGACCTGGCTGCGCTGATCGCCGGCGCCAAGTTCCGCGGCGAGTTCGAGGAGCGGCTCAAGTCGTTGCTCAAGGAGATCACCTCTTCCGAGGGGAAGTTCGTCGTGTTCATCGACGAGCTGCACACGCTCGTGGGTGCGGGTGCGGCCGAGGGGTCGATGGATGCGGGGAACATGCTCAAGCCGATGCTGGCTCGTGGCGAGCTGCGCGTCGTCGGCGCAACCACGCTCGACGAGTATCGCAAGCACATCGAGAAGGACGCCGCGCTCGAGCGCCGCTTTCAGCCCGTGTACGTGGGCGAGCCGACGGTGCCGGATACGATTGCGATCCTTCGCGGGCTCAAGGAGCGCTACGAGGTGCATCACGGCGTGCGCATCACCGACGCGGCCATCATCGCCGCGGCGACACTGTCCAACCGCTACATCGGCGACCGCTTTCTGCCGGACAAGGCGATCGATCTGATCGACGAGGCGGCGTCGCGGCTTCGCATCGAGATCGACTCGCTCCCGCAGGAGATCGACGAGGTCGAGCGTCGCGTGATGCAGCTCGAGATCGAGCGACAGGCGCTGAAAAAGGAAAAGGATGCGGCATCGCGCGAGCGGCTCGAGACTCTCGAGCGCGAGCTCGCAGAGCTCAAGGAGAAGTCCGGCGGGATGAAGGCGCAGTGGCAGGCGGAGAAGGAGTCGCTCGGGAAGCTCAGCGTGATCAAGCAGCACATCGAGCAGTCGCGCACAGAGGTGGAGCAGGCGCAGCGTACCGGTGATCTTGGCCGCGCGGCGGAGCTCCAGTACGGCGAGATCCCGAAGCTCGAGGCGGAGCTGCGCGAGGCGGAGCTCGCGATAAAGGAGCGACAGTCGTCGGGAACGCGCTTTCTGAAAGAGGAGGTGGACGCGGAGGACATCGCCGATGTCGTGTCGCGATGGACGGGAATTCCGCTCTCGCGGATGATGGAAACGGAGCGCGAGCGGCTGATCAAGCTCGAGGACGAGCTGGCGCGGCGGGTGGTCGGGCAGCGCGAGGCGGTGAAGGCGGTGGCGGATGCCGTGCGTCGCTCGCGTGCCGGTCTGCAGGATCCGAATCGTCCGATCGGCTCGTTCATTTTCCTGGGCCCGACGGGCGTGGGGAAAACCGAGACGGCGCGCGCGCTCGCCGACTTCCTCTTCGATTCGGAGCAGGCGCTCGTGCGGATCGACATGTCGGAATACATGGAGAAGCACGCGGTCGCGCGGCTGATCGGCGCGCCGCCAGGCTACGTCGGCTACGAGGAGGGCGGGCAGCTCACGGAGGCCGTTCGCAGGCGTCCGTACTCGGTGGTGCTCTTCGACGAAATCGAGAAGGCGCATCCCGATGTCTTCAACGTGCTGCTGCAGATCCTCGACGACGGGAGACTCACGGATTCGCAGGGACGCACGGTGGATTTCAGGAACGCCGTGATCATCATGACGTCCAACATCGGAAGCCAGTTCATTCTCGACCGTGGCACTGCGGATTGGGCTGAGGTGGAGACGCACGTGATGGCGGAGCTCAGGCGCAACTTCAAGCCGGAGTTCCTCAATCGCGTCGACGACATCATCATCTTCCATCCATTGGCGATGGACCAGATCGAGTTCATCGTCGATCTGCAACTCGAGCGACTCAAGCAACTCCTCGGCGATCGCAGAATCACGCTCGAGCTCACGCCGGAGGCGAAGCGGGTTATCGCGGAGGAGGGCTTCGATCCGGCGTTTGGCGCGCGGCCGCTCAAGCGTGCGATCCAGCGCTATCTGCAGAATCCGCTCGCGATGGCGGTGCTCGATGGCCGCTTCAAGGACGGCGACCACGTGAGCGTCACGCGCAGCAGCGACGGGACGCTCGGCTTCGAGGTCGTGGGGCACGACGACGCGGTGGCGGGTGAGCCTACAGCGGTGCCGGGTTGAGCGAGATGAGTCTCGAGGATGACGAGCGCTGGATCGCTGAGGCGCTCGTCATCGCCCGAGAAGCAGCGGAGGCTGGCGAGGTGCCGGTTGGCGCGCTCGTTGTGCGCGATGGCATCGCTATCGCGCGGGCGGGGAATCGCACCGTGCGCGATCAGGATCCGACGGCGCACGCGGAGGTGCTGGCGTTGCGTGCGGCCGCCGCCTCGCTCGGCACATGGCGGCTCAACGACTGCGTCTTGTACGTCACCCTCGAACCATGCGCGATGTGCGCGGGCGCGAGCGTACTCGCGCGTGTGAAGGGCTTGGTATTCGGAGCGTGGGACGACAAGGCTGGAATGGCGGGGTCCGTCGAGGACTTGCTGCGACATCCCGTGCTCAATCACCGGCCGCAGGTGCGTGGGGGCGTGCGAGGGGAGGAGTGTGGGGCGCTGCTCAAGGAAATGTTCGCGGCGCGACGGGCACTTTCCGTTGACTCGCCTCTCGTGGACCAATAGCTTTTACGGCTGCCTGGACAGGTGGCCGAGTGGCTGAAGGCACCGGTC
>JBDTXL010000430.1:0-3505 GCA_040006195.1 Gemmatimonadota bacterium
AGCACGATCGTCTGATGCGCCGCGACCGCGCTCGCGCCGATCATGCCTGCCACGAGCCCGAAGTTCGCCGTCAGCCCGTCGTTGAAGCCGTAGACGACGTTGCGCAGAAAGCCGCCGCTCTCCGTGCGGTGCCACGGCTCGATTCCCTTACCCGAGATCTCGCCGAGCGTGCTCGCGTGCTCGGCGCTCTCGCGCGCGAGGAGCAGCGACTCGCCACGACCGGCGATTCCCTCGGGAGTCGAGCGATGCATCGTGAGATAGCCGCGCACCTCGCGCCCCTCCTCGGCGAGGAGCATCGGGAGCAGGAACTTGGGACCGAACCACTTGCCGAGCAGCGCGAAGAGACGCGCCCGGCCACTCGGATGGAAAGGCTTGGGCGGGCGCCCGCCGTCGGTGAGGAGCTTCCCCCAGATCTCGAGATGTCGGTCCTCGACGATCGCGAGGCGCAGATAAATATCGCTCTTCGCCGAATCGGGCTCTGCCTTGGCGAGTATCCGATAGAGAAAGGCTGCATCCGCCTCATCCTGCCAGTGATGCTCGAACGTGTCGAGATCCGGCCCGTTCGTTCCGATGTTCGTGATTGCCATGTCCGAAATTTAGCAGGGAAGGTCGCGAATAAGAGCGAAAAACGAACACGAATGCCACCGGCCGCCCTCCATCGGCTTCGTTCGTGCGTGTCGTGGCCGGATGTTCTCGAAATCACGAACTAACACGCGCCTTGCGCAGCTCACTATGCTCAGCGTCGTGCTCGGCGCCGCTGCCGCGGGCGCCCAGAGCACCGCCGCCAACCCACCCGATCTCAACGTGGCCTTCGTCGGCGACTGGACGGGCCAACTCGAGTACCGCGACTACACGAGCAACGACCGAACCTTTCTCCCAACCTGGCTCAGGATCGCCGAGTCGGCAGACCATCGCTCACTCGTGTTCAGCTACGTCTACGACGATGGGCCGACGAAGACTGTCCGCGAGCACGTCACTTTTGCGCTCGATCAGGCGGCGCGAAAGGCGACGATCACCGATCTGGACGAGACCACATCCAAACCGAAGACGTCGGTATCGACGTACGACGTGTCGGGTCTCGATGAATTTCGAAAGACGGGACGCGGGGTGCTCGTGCTCACCGGCGACGGCGAGGACAACGGAAAGCCCGCCGAGGTGCGCATCACGATGACGCTGCGTCGGAATCTCTACACGGCGAAGAAGGACGTCCGCGCTAGAGGCAGCGTCGACGACACGGACTATCAGTTCCGCGACGGATATCTCTTCACGCGCGCGAAGCCGCCAGCGGCTCCGTAGCACGCAACTCGTGCCCTACAGCTTCCCGATGTTCCACGTCAGCCCCGCGTACAACGCGTGCGGCTGCGGACCGGTGAGCGGGACAATGAAGCCCGCATCGAGCACGAGCCACCTCTCGAGCGCGAACGTGGGGCCCGTCAGAAAGGCGACGATTCCATCTTCGCCAGCAGGGCCGGTGGTTCGCGGATAGCCGTAGAATTCCGCGACCCAGCCCAGCGCGTGGTAAACCGGGCCGCCACCGCTCACCGTCCACAGCGTGGAGTTCTTCGGCGTCTCGCTTCCATTGCCGCTCCGACGTGTGTACGCCGCGTTGATGTCCACCGCGTAGTCGCCCCAGTCGTGGCTCGAGATCAGCAGCAGCTGCACATCCGTCGTGCCGGTGCCCGTGCCGTGCGTTGACGATCCCGTCGGAAGCTTGAGCGACGGTTGCACTGCGAAGTCACCCAGCACGGGCGCCTTCTCGAGCGCGCGCCATTTGACCGCGATGCTCGCGTCGCCAATTCCCGAATACGGTGGCGCCACTCCCGAAACATGCTGAAACGAGCCGATGAGGTCGAGCTGTATGCCCTCCGCCACTCCAACCTTCAGCAACGTCGGGGTGAAGAAGGTGTGGGCGCCATCCAGTCGATCTCGCTCCACTCCGGTCTCGAGCTCGACCCACCCCGGAGCGACAGTGCTCGCTGGCGTCGCGACCGTCGGACGTTCCGGCTGCGCAGCATGCGGATCATTCCCGGCCACCGAGCTGTCCGCTCGCTGCGCTCGCACCGACGTCGTTCCGGCCGCGAGCGCGACCAATGCGAGCGCGAGGGTCGCCACCGCGCGCATCAGAACTCGATCTGCGCGCCCAGCTCCACCACGCGGTTCGGCGGCAGCCCGAAGAACTGCGTCGCAGACTGCGCATTTCGCGACATGATCACGAACAGCTTCTTGCGCCAGCGCGGCATTTGCGATCGGCCCGTGGGAATCAGCTGCTCGCGCCCAAGGAAGTACGACGTGTCGTTCGGGCGCAGCTTCACACCCAGCGGCGCGCACTGCGGGAAGATCGAGGGCACGTTGGGCTGCTGCATGAATCCGTAGCGCGCGATCACACGGTAGAATCCCTCGCCGAGCGACTCCACATTCACTCGCTCGCCCGCCGCAACCTCGGGCACGTCGTCGGTGATGACCGAGAGCAGAATGACCTGGTCGTGCAGCACCTTGTTGTGCTTGAGATGGTGCAGGAGCACCACCGGCGCGCCGCTCTCGTCGCTCGTCATGAATACCGCGGTGCCGGGCACGCGCGGCGGCTGCCGGCGCTTCACGTCGTCGAGAAAGAGCCCGATCGGCAGGCTCCCTTCGCGCAGCAACGTGTGCAGCGCGCGGCGTCCATGATTCCACGTGGTCATCATCAGATAGACCACGAATGCCGCCGCGAGCGGGAACCAGCCGCCCGATTCGATCTTGATCACGTTCGCGAAGAGGAAGGCACCGTCGATCAGCAGGAACACGGTGAGGAAGACGATCGCCTTGAAGCGCGACCAGCCCCAGTGCCTGCGCGCGATCTGCGTGAACAGGATCGTCGTGATCACCATCGTGCCGGTGACCGCAATGCCGTACGCCGACGCCAGCGCGCTCGACGACCGGAAGAAGAGCACGAGCGCGATGCTGCCGACCATCAGCGCGCGATTCACCTGCGGGATGAAGATCTGCCCCGCCTCGAGCTTCGACGTGTGCGTCACCGTCAGCCTCGGCGAGTAGCCGAGCTGCATCGCCTGGTGCGTCAGCGAGAAGGCGCCCGAGATCAGCGCCTGCGATGCGATCACCGCGGCCGCCGTCGCCAGAAAGAGCATCGGGTAGATCAACACGCCCGGAATGAGCAGGTAGAACGGATTGAGCGACGCGGAGGGGTCGCGGAGCAGCAGCGCACCCTGTCCGAAGTAGTTGAGAAGCAGGGCGGGGAAGACATAGACCGCCCAGGCGAGGCGAATCGGCAGCCGGCCGAAGTGTCCCATGTCCGCGTACAGCGCCTCTGCGCCCGTCACCGCGAGCACGACGGAGCCGAGAATAAAGATGCCGTGCCAGCCGTGGTTCATGAAGAACTGAACGGCGTACCAGGGATTCACGGCCTTGAGGATCGACGGTTCCTTCGCGATCTCGAGTCCGCCGAACAGCGCAATGGTTCCGAACCAGAGCAGCATCACCGGACCGAACACCCGACCGATCTTCGTCG
>JBDTXL010000431.1:0-4441 GCA_040006195.1 Gemmatimonadota bacterium
AAATTGCACATGCGGTGCGCTATACGTCGCCTTCGAGCCGCAGCGCGTTGCGTCAGCTCATCACCGAGTCGGACGGGTACTATAGCTACTGGGATACCGGACGCCGAGCGACGCTTCGCGAGCATGTGATCAACGAAGGGATCGCGGTGGAAGTCGCTCGCGTGGTGAGTCCGGGGCACGCCGAGTGGGAGTACTACGGTTATTCGCGCCGTCAGTACGCGCGCATACGCGAGCTCGAGGGCGTGCTCGCACGCTCCGTCGCGCCGGACCTCGAGCGGGCAGGGCTGGGCCTCCGTCTGCGCTACCTGTCCGGCGGTTTGAGCGAAGAGTCACGAACCATCGAGCAGTACGTTCTCCCCGAGCGTGCCGGCTACTACCTCGGCAGCCGCATGGTCGAACGCGCGGTCGCCGAGCATGGAATGGCGTGGACAGTGCGCGCGAGCGCGGACGAGATCTCCGCGATCTCGAACCTCAGGGCTGCGTCGGCGTAGTCGCTACTTCCCGACGCAGAACGAACTGAACACCCGATCGAGAACATCTTCGACGTCGAGAACACCAACGAGCTCCTCGAGAGAGCCGCGCGCACTGTGAAGATGAACGGCGGCGAGCGTCGCCGGCATTCCGCTCAAGCCCGTCCAAATCTCAAGAAAGGCAGCGACCTCCGACCGTGCACGCGTGAGGGCTACGCGATGCCGCTCGCGCGTCAGCACGGGATTGTCTCCGGAGAGCGGCTCTCGATTGCGCTGAATCAGCATTGCGATCGCATGGGCAAGCGCGGCGAGACCATCGCCCGTGCGTGCGCTCACCGCGATGTATGCGAGATCCCCCGACGCGCGGTGAAGTGAGAGCAGGGCCGTGATGGCATCGCGCGAAATTTCTTCCGCATCGCTTTTCGTGCCGACGGCAATGAGCGGCGCATCGGTGAGCCGACGGACGCTCGCGATACCCATCGAGAGCGAGTCCACGTGCTCGCCGCAGACCATCACGACCGTGGCATCCTTCACGTATCGCTCCGCGACCTCGATCCCGAGTCGCTCGACTACATCCTCGCTCGCACGTAATCCTGCCGTATCGACCAGGCGCACGGGCCATTGCTCGATGTCGATCATCGCCTCGAGTGCATCGCGCGTGGTTCCCGGAATGTCCGTCACGATCGCGCGCTGCGTGCCGACGAGCGCGTTGAACAACGACGACTTCCCCGCGTTCGGTGCACCCGCGATGACGACTGTGGCTCCTCCGCGAATCATCTCGCCCATCGATGCGGTCGCGAGAAGTGCATCGATGCTCGCGATGATGTTCCGGGTTGCGAGCTCGATGCGGCTCGCCGCGATCGGGCCGTCATCTTCCTCGGGAAAATCCACATCGTACGCCAGCAGCGCTTCCAACCCGATGATCTCTTCGCGGAGCGTGCCGAGCCGCGCAGAGAGGTGTCCCGCGAGCTGCCCCAGCGCGACGTCATGCATCATTCTCGACCGCGCATCGATGAGATCTCCGATCGCCTCGGCTTGCAGCAAGTCGAGCTTCCCGTTGAGCAGTGCGCGACGAGTCAGCTCACCGGGGAGTGCGGATCTGGCGCCGCAAGCAAGCAGCGCGTTGATCGCGAGCGCGGGGCCTATCTCGCCGCCGTGCAACGACAGCTCGATCATATCCTCTCCCGTGTAGGAAGCGGGAGCAGCGTAGACGGTCACGATGCCGCGGTCGATGTCTCGTCCGCTCTCTGGATCACGAAGCATCGCGAGGTACACAGCGCGCGGAGTGGCGCGCCACGGTGAGAGGAGCGCTTCGCCGATCCGATGCGCGTCGGGCCCCGACAGTCTGATCACTGCAAGCGCACTTCTCGCCCCAGCGGTTGCCTGCGCGACGATCGTTTCCGATGCCCCGGGCAGCATCGATGTGCCCCGCATCATGTGTCGTGAGCCCCGAGGCTCAGCGTTTCGCCGGGCTCCAGGATTTTCACATCCGCCTTCCGGGCAAATCCCGGGAGCAGCGAGCGAAAGACGTTGATCGCATCGTACGCGCCCGAGGTCACGTGACGGAATGTGCCCCAGTGGAAAGGGATCAGCATCCGCGCATCGACGCGCGAGAAAAGCTCGAGCGCATCGGCGGGAGTGAGGTGCCCGCGTCGAAAGAGATACTCCTTCCACCATGGCGCGTGCCCGATGGGCAGCAGCGCCACATCCACCCGCCTTGGCGCTAACCGCCGCACGAGCTCGACGGCTGCCGGTGTCAGCGCGGTATCCCCGGTAAAGAGCACTGACGACCTTCCGTCATCGAGCAGATACATGTGCGCTGCACCGCGCCATCTGTCGAAACCATAGCGTGCACCGACATGGCGAGCACTCGCGGCGATAATCGCAAGTGAGCCCACCTGGAACTGCTCGCCTGGGCGAATCGCGTGAGCCGATGCCATTCCTTTCTGCCGCAGCCACCGTGCGATGACAGGCGGCGCAAAAACCGGAATGCCCGGGAGCAATGCGCGTAGCGACCGAAAGGAAAGATGATCCGCGTGCGCATGCGTCAGCAGGATAGCATCAATACGAGGCAGCTCGGCCATCTTCACGCCGGGCGGTGATACCCGCGGCAGAAAAAAGCCGAGCTTGTCATCGAAATTCGGGTCAGTCATAACACAGAGATCGCCGAAGAACAGCAGCAGCGTCGCGTGCCCGACATACGTGATGCGAAGCGGCGAGCCGCCCGTCTGCTCCGTCGTCGCCGTCACAGCGCGAAGGTCATCCGCCAGGTGGAGTATCGGCAAGCTTCGCGCGCTCGCGTGCTATCAGCCACTGTTGCGGAAGTGTCGCGAGGTTCTGCACGGCGTAATACAGGTTGAGCCCCGAAGCCAGCCGCCAGAAGAACGCGACCATCATCACGGGAAAGATGTACTGCAGCGTTTTCGCCTGTGGGTTGGGCGGGGCCGAGCGCATGCTGATCCAGGAAAGGACGTACATCGAGATGCCCATGATTGCTGGTAGAATGAATATTGGATCGCGCTGCGAGAGATCGGGAAGCCAGAGAAACGATACACCGCGGAATTCGATCGTGTTTTGAAACACGAAATACAGCGCGAAGAGCACTGGCATCGGGATCAACATCGGCAGACATCCGGCGAGCGGCGTGAAGGGACTCATGCCGTGGTCTTTATACAGCTTGCTCATCTCCGATTGCAGCTTCTCCGGATTGGATTTGTATTTCTTCTGGATCTCCTGGAGCTGTGGCTGAATGCGCTGGAGCTTGAGACTGTTGCGCATTGCACCCTGATTCAATGGCCAGAGCAGGATCCGAATCGTGATGCCGAAAATGATCAGCACCCATCCATAGTTGATCTTGAGTCGGTCGTGAATCCAGAGCACCACCTGCATGACGATGGTCGCAAAGGGCTGGACGATCGGACGCAGGAAAGAACCATATGGATTCACATGCTCGAGATTCCGCCCCATCGCACGGAGGCGTCGCCATTCCTGCGGACCCGCATACATGTCGAACGCGAATTCGCCACTCTGTGTGAGCGGCTGGAGGATCAGCGCATCGGCGGAGCCGACCGTCTTCGGTTCGTGGAGCCCGCGCATGAATACCGCAGCACCGAATGGTTTACCCGGTGCTGTCGCAATCAGCGCAAGAAGAAAATACTTGTTCTTGCTCGCCACCCATGCCAGGGAATCCCTCTCCACACTCGGCGTCAGCGAATCGAGCTTGGAGAACGGAATACTGTGCGCATCCTCGTGGAGAGGTTTGGCGACGTAAGCGAGGCTCCTGAAGTCGTCGGTGGAATCGGCTTCGACGAATGGCAGCCCTTTGTGCATTTTGATGAGCAACACTGCAGTCGAGTCAACACCTTTCAGGGTTCCATGCACGTTCGCGAGATATCCATCGCTATTGAACGTGTAGACGATCGAGACGTGTGCGCCCTGAACGTCAGTAGCAAAGGCAATCCCCGTCCTGCCCGCAGTCGCGGCGGTATCGACGGTGAAACGCTGGTTGCTCAGCTGCAGCGTGTCACGCCCGCGAAGAAGCGCATAGCTCAAGAGAGGGATGTGCGGCCTGCCGAGGTCGACGTTTCTATTGCTTGCCTTCGGCATGATGTGGTAGTCGTTGAGCACCACACCGAGCGGGGCCGCTCCGACCGAGGAGAAGTCATACGTCGCCTTGGGCGTGATTACACTCAGCGTTTCCGCCTTAGCGGCAATTGTATCCAGGCCTGATCGGTCGCTGACCTTCACAGCGTTTACTGATGGGGTGCTTGTGCGTGTGGAGTCAATCACGCGCAGCTTGGCTACCGAATCAGCAGCTGTCGCGAGCGCAGTACTATCAGCGGTCGACTTTGTCGGTACCAGCGGGCCGGGAAATAGCTTCTGGGAAACGAGAATGACAATCGCTGCCAGTGCTAAAGCAATGAGAAGTCGCTTTTCCATGAATTACAAAAGGATTACGGCACGGGGTCGTA
>JBDTXL010000432.1:0-13076 GCA_040006195.1 Gemmatimonadota bacterium
CCGGATGCGGCCATCAACTGCTCCGTGGCGCGGTCGTCAAACCGAGTGGGCGGGTGTTCGCTCCCGCCTGCAAATCGCGGCGCAATCCCGACCTTCGTATCGTTCGCAGCACGATCCACAACGCCGCGCCGTTCAGGATCAAGCCGCCGAATCCGAGCGAGAAATCCGATTCAATGTCGGCCAGCGGGACGAGGATGACGACTCCGATGAGCGACAGCATCACATCCTGATCTGGATTGTTCACAATCCCTTCGAGGATGCAATAGATGCCTCCCACGATCGCCATGCCAAATATGACGCCGATGAAACCGAAGTTCGCGTAGAACTCGACGAGCACCGGGAGATTCATTGCCGTGCCAAAATCGTTCGTGCCGATGTATGTGTAGCGATGGCCGAACGCCTGGCCTAGCTCCTTGGTGGGCTTGTCCGGCCAGAGCACGCGCGGCACGAACGCGCCCGCCAACGACAGGTACGTCTCGCCGCCCCAATACGGAATTTCGCTTGGCGTTCGGATGATCACATCGGCGAGCAAATCGAGATTCGCGGAGCGCCCTGCGCTCGTTTCGAAGCCCATCTTGATCGCGCCGTCGACGCCGTTCAACTCGACGCGTGTGTAGAGGAGCTTGAAGAAGAGCTTCGTGCGCGATACGACGCCCCCGCCTTCACCGCCCACCCAGACGATCTTGCGATACTGATCCGAAACGCCGCGGAGCGCAATGATGAGAACCAGCCCGGCGAACGCCGACACAATCCAGGACACTTTCACGTGTCCCCTACCGATCCACGCCGACATGATCACGACTGCTCCGTAGAACGCCGCGTTCGCGACCGACCCGCTGCCGATGGACATCAGCAGGAATGCCGCGCTTCCTCCGTATGTCAGGAGTCGAAACGCCAGAGGAAGCCGACGCTGCACGAGCAGCGCGATCAGAATGCCGCTGCCGAACCAGCCGAGCGTGCCGATGAATTTCAGAATACCGGCGATCTCGACCGGGATATTGCTCACGAGGCGGATGGACTCGAGCAAGACGCCGCCGACCATGAGCAGTGCGCCATATCTCATTCGGACTGCGTCCGGAACTTCCATCTTCTGACGCTTTCGGTTTGGCCTGGCCGCAAGGCTCGCAGCGAAGTATCCCGCCGTCAGCGCTATCCAGCCTGCAAGGGCGACAAAAATGGCTTCGTCATAGTCTCGGCGCGGTGACAGGACGATGCGATAGTGCTGGTTATATGCGCCAAGTGCCGCAGGCAGTGCGAAATAGATGCCGTACAGGATCCCGATCATGGGAATGAACGGAATAGGCCGGCGCCGCTCGCGCGACTTCCCAAGAAACGACCAGGCGGGCACAAGACACAGAATCCACAGGAGCGCCGCTTCCATCCTGGTATCGATCGGAACCGGCGACTCCACGACGACGGAAATCATCAGTGGTGTGATCATCGCGACACCGAGAAGCGCGCGAACGAGCGGCTCTGAGCGCGCGATCGGAGCGTATGGCGTTTCCGCGGTCCCTATCACAGCGCGAGCTTGGCCATCACCGCCCGAATCCTGTCGTCGTAGGAGTACCCGGAAGACATGCAACGCGAGTGGCCCGCGCGTGCGACCCGGTCGCGTGCAGTGTCATTGGCGAGATAAAAGCGAACTTTCTCCAGATATTCCTCATCGCTTCCAAAATACTCGGCCTCCGTCCCTTCGGTGAACAGCTCGAGATGCTCCTCCGTTCGATCCGCCAGCATGAATCCACCGATCGCCGGAATCTCGAACGTGCGCGTCGTGTGCTCGTCGGGGCAAACCTCGCGCACGAAGCCGAGCGCGACCTTCGATCCCGCAACCACGCGCGCGTACCCCTCCTCGTAGATCTCGCCCACCGACGATTCGCCTTCCTTGATCGAATTCAGCAGGGAAGGCAGTGGTGCTCCAAGATATACAGTGCGCCCAGGTGTGAGGCGGCCGAGACGCAATGCTCGCAAAGGATCGAGTCGCGATTGCTGAGCCATTCGCCATCCATATCCCCACACCGCCACGTCTGGCGTCACCGCGCTGGCCGCCGCGAGCAACCGCTCCCGGCGCGGCTCCCACCCGCCCACGAACACGATTTTCTCCGACGGATTTTCCACCGGATGTGCGGGCGGCGCATGCCCCACTTTGTCGTAGCCGAGCTGTGAGTAGATCACCTCGCCGCGCGCCTCGCGCCGGTACGCATCGAGCTCGTAGCGCTTCGTCACAACCAGCACGTCATACTTCTTCACGCACGCATCGGCGAGCGGCGTGCGCTTCCAGTCGAGCGTGAAGTACGGGTCGGGATTGTAGTGGATCGTGAGCGCGCCGCCTGTGCGCAGCTGCTCGATCGTTTCGGGATACAGATATTCCTGCTTCTCCGCCCACACGACCTGCGGGCCATGTCTCTTCGCTGCGGCCAGCACGGCGGCGTTCAGCCGCTCGATTCGCTCGCCGTGCGGCATTCGCTGCGCGAGCTGCCGCGTGAGGTAACCGGCGCCTCTCCACAGCGTTCCGGCGTCCACCGACGCGACGTCGTAGCCGAGTCGCGCGAAGGCGGCACTCCGCATCCCCGATGTCTGCCCGCGCCCCATGTATCCAACGAATAGGACCCGCGTCACGTGATGACCGGCATCATCTCCAACGCGATTCGGTCACCGACGACGGCCCACGTGAAGTGCTCGATTGAGTTCGCCCGCGCCGCCATCCGCATCCGCCTGTACGACACCGGATTTCTCACGAGCCACAACATCCGCTCGGCAAATGATAGTGCACTTGGCGGCGCCTCAACCAGGCAGCCGGTAACGGTGTCGACCACCATCTCAGGAATCCCAAAGCTGCGCGGCGCGACGACGGGACAGCCGTGATACTGCGCCTCGATAACAACCTGCGGCGTCGCATCCCGAGTCGTCGGATGCACCAGAGCGAACGAAGTGGCGAGAATGTGTTGCAATCGCTCGAGGTCGGCAGGCACGCTCTTGTCCAATATGCCTTCGTAGGACACACCCGGCATGTCGAGAACGTCCGCCGGCGGCTGCGCGCCGATCACGCGTAGTGTGGCATCGGGACACTCGTCGCGAACGATACGGAACGCGTCCGCGCACACTCGGCCGCCCTTGCCATCGAAGTCGAGAGCAATGAACAGAAAGTCATGGCCGCCGGCAAAACTATCGCGCTCCGGGATCGGCAGATACGCGCCCATCCCTGCGACACGAAAGGTGTCCGAGCTGAGCTTATACTCAATGGCACAGCGCTCGAGCGCCCAGCGGGATGAGAAGAACACGCGGTCGGCTCGCTCGAGCCAACGGGTTTCTTCGCGCACGATCCGCTTCAGGTCAGCCTCTTCGAACTCCGACCGATCGTGATAGATGTCCATGTACGTCGCGAAGCAGACATCGAGATAGCACGCGTACGGAATAGCCGGCTCGTACGCGACCCACGGTGTCGAGCCGTGAAAGAAATCGAACTGCGCCGTCGCACCCGCCTGCTTTCGCACCTCGGCACTGACGCTCTCGAGACGCCGGCGTGAAAAGAACGGGAAGCTCCCGCGGTTTCCCATCGTGCGATGGATCTTCGAGATCACCTTTGCGATCCCATCCGGCGGCGGCGAGATCGGGCCGACGTAGTCCAGCTTGAAGTGGCGAGAGAGACTTTTATAGATAGCGGCGTTGAAGCCACTCCACCCTCCGCTCACCTCATCCAGCGAGAGATTCGAGATGTAGTTCGCGCGCGGAATCGGTGACACCCTGAGCTCGCGAGTGGTCACTGCGAGCCTCGGGACATAAGTCCAACCTTTCGCGCCAGCCGAATCGCCCGGCAAAACCAGTGCTCAACCTCGGCGCGGACGTGCCGCGCAAGCAGCCTTGCGCCGCCGAACACGGTCTGAGCGTAGTAGACACCCTCGAAGTGGTGCAGGATATCGGCGCGGAGCATCTTGCCGTGTCGGCGATTCTTGAGCCCAGCCCAGTGAATGAGATATGGATACGGGGAGTCGTCGTTGAGCGAGGCGACTTCGAATTCGCTCATCTCCGCCGCTCCCCACTTCATGAACGGCGTGCGCGCCACCGTGATCTCATGCGCTGCCAGCTTCTCGAGCACGACGTAGTTGAGCACTCCCTGATCGCTGGGGTTGAAGAGCTCCGGATGCGTAACGCGTCGCGGCTCCGACCATTGGATCAACGCCTCGAAGTCAGCGCGTTTCAAGACCCCCGACGTAGCGACGTACTGTCCGGTATTGAACGTGAATGCCGGCCCATTGAATTCCGGCGCGAACGACTTACGGATTCGCGGCGCATCGAAGTAGAGCGCCGGTATTTCACCCGCCGACTGGACTTCTTTCTGCACGACGAAGTCCTCACCGAAGCGCTCGAGCTCATCGATCACGCGCCCGACGAATACGATATCGGAATCCAACACCAGATACCGCGCGCGCTCAACGGCGAAGAGCGGCTCGAGCTTAATGAAGCCCCATCCGAACGAGCGCTCCTTCGTTGGCCACACTTGGACGTTCCACTTCTCCTCGAGCTCCTTCGTTGAGAAATCGCCGTGCGCGAAGTCCTTGAGCAGGAAGATCGGAATCGCCGGATACCAGCGCCGAACGCTCGCAACACAGATCCGCGTGAGGCGAAGATCCCCGCGGTGCGTGGCGATGTAGATGCGCTCGATACGAGACATCGGCGCTACAGCGCGTGGAGAGCGATGAGATTATCGAAACCGGCGCGGAGCGCGAACGGTGAGCGCTCGATCACTTCGAGGCTCGCGCGCGCATCCGGGCGCGCACGCGCAATGATGGCCCTAGCGGCGGCAGCCCAGGCATCCGGGCCTTCAGCGAGTGCAAGCACGTTGCACAGCTCAGGATTCACGATCGCGTCGTCGGGAATTCCGCGCGAGAGCAGCGAAGGCAGACCGGCGGCCTGTGCTTCGACGACGACGAGACCGAGTCCCTCCCGAGCCGCGCCGTCCGTGAATTCCTCGGTGCGCGGAAAAATGAATAGATTCGCCGCGCGCATGAGCATCGCGCCATCCTCTCGCCAGCCGAGCATTCGCACGCGACCGGAGACGCCGAGCTCGGCCGCACGCGCTAGCACGGCATCCTCGAGCGGACCGGTACCGACGAAAACGGCGTAGACGGTGGTGTCCGATGCTGCCAGTCGCGCCAAAACCTCGACCACAAAGAGCGGATTCTTGTAGCTCACCATACGGCTCACAAATAGCAGGATCTTTGCATCTTCCGGCAAGTCGAGCGCTCTTCGGATGGCGGCCCGGTCCGGCAACGGCCCGGAATACGGCGACGTATCTATACCATAGTAGAGAACCGTATCGCGCGAAGGTTTCTCAGGACGGCCGCCGAGGAAGTTGGTGAGCGCGTATCGCGAGATGCCCACGATGCGGTCAGCGAGGCGAAGGCAGATCGTGCGCATTGGCTCACGGACCAACGACGCCTTTGCGGCGTTGCCGGTGGGCACGTGAAGATCGGCGTTATGGACGTGGACGATTCGCCGGCGGAGCGGAAGCCCCATCGCAGAGACGAGATACACGGCGCTGACGATGTCGTGGTGGCAGTGGACCACATCGTACCCGCCCGATCGCACGACCGAGCGAAGATGACGGACGAACGCGACCTTGGCGTTGAGCTCGACTCCGGAGTGGATGACGGTCGCGCCGAGTGAGCGCGCGGTATCATCGAACTTCCCTGGCCTCGAGAGGACGTTGAAGAAAGTCCAGTCGAGATCGATGCCGAAGGTGCGTCCGGCCTTCAGCATTCGCAGCAGCCAACTCTCGACAGCTCCGGAATCCAGACTCTCGACAACGTGCAACACGCGAGGCGGCCGGATGGACGGGAGCGCCGTCACGACCCCTGCGCGAAGCCATAGGCCTCGAGAAGTGCTCGCGCGGAGCTATCGATCGAGAACGGCGAGCTTCGCACCTTCTCGCGGTTCGCGCTCGCATTGGGCTTGGGTAACGCGAGCAATGACATCGCGCGATCGGCCCACGCCTGTCCGCCCTCGGCGAGCGGCGCGAACGTCACCATGCCCGGCACGACTTCGCACTCCCTTGGTGTGGTGTCCGATGCGAGCACGCGAAGTCCGGCGGCTTGCGCCTCGACCACAACCATGCCGAGTCCTTCGGCGATGGATGGGAAGAGCAAGAGATCAGAGGCAAGCATCAGGCGAGGAACATCGTTCCGAACGCCAACGAATTTCATTCGCTCGGCGCTGCCATTCGAGACTGTCTCAGCGATGAATACAGCGCGTGCTTCATCGCCTGCACCAGCGAAGATCGCGCGCACCCGCGGGTCGCGCGACATGCACTGTCGCGCGATAGCGACTGCAAGCTCGGGGTTCTTCTGATTGAAGTGGGACTCGAGGCGACCGACAAAAAGGAGAATTCGCGAGTCGGCTCCCCATCCGAACTCCGCGCGAACGCTCGCGCGCATCGCGGCGGAGTCTTCCGAGTAGCGAGCGACATCGAAGCCGCAATGAATTGCGAGGCGTCGCTGCCCCGAGCGTGCACCCTCGGGCGCGAGGTCGTAATCGTGAAGAATCTGCAGCGACGTTCCCGCCACAGTCGTTGCCAGCGCAGCCACTGCTGCCCGCTCTGCGCGCCTCACCAGTGCCCGCCCTGGGGTCTGTTCGAAAGTGGCGAATGGGTTGTGCACATGAACGACGCGCGCGGGCGGCAGCAACCCAAACCCCATCGTCAGGTGCAGGCCGGCAGCATAGTCGGCGTGGTCGTGGATCGCATCGTACGTCCAATCGTTCAGGAGCTTTCGAAAGCCGCGCACGAAACTGACGGCGTTATGGCGATCGTATTTGAGATAGTGCAGTCGCGCGCCGAGCTGCCTCGCGCGATCATCGAGCTCGGCGCGCTCGCCTCCGGTGAGCAAGACGTCGATCTTCACGTCCTCCGCCAGCGGATAGGGCGGATTCGCAAACCAGTCGAGCAGGGCGAGCAGCCACATCTCCGCACCGCCCATTCCGAGCGAGTGAAACACATGAAGCACACGCTTCGTTCGACGCGTAGTGGATTCGGGATTCGGCGTCCCGTTCTTCATCGGCGCTGCGTTCACGCGTTGCCGTTGCGCCGCATCGCCTGAACCTGTTCGTGACCGCGTCGCTCGCCACGGCGAACCGCGCGGAAGACACGGCGACCGCGAGAATCGAGCATTGAGAGACGCAGCACATCGGCAAGCCGCGTTTTGAGCGGCAGCTTCCCGTTAGATGCGGGCGGTTCACGAAAGGAGCGAAGAACGACAGTCGAGAGCGCGATGTTCTCGGCGAGGCTCACGAGATATTCCTCGCGCAACCGCACAGCCGGTATCAAATGAGTAAGCTTGAGCGAGGCAAAGACGCCGACGCCCAGTCCGATGTCGCAGGCGCAGGCGGCGAGATCGTTGTCGCCTCCGGAGAGGAGCGATGGCCCGTTGCGATCGAGCGCGAAGGGGCGTTTGCCCCTTTGATGCAGATCGGCGTAAAAGTCCGCCACTTCACGCCGCACACATAACCCCGCGCCGCACGGCATCGTATCGGGAAGCATTGGCAGATTTGACCACATGTCACGCTGAACTTCGCGGATGACGAGGTTGCCCCAATGACGCTTGGTCCACTCCGGCGGCGACTCGGCAAACTCGGGGCGCGTGGAACCGCTCCACGAGCCAATATCGGGACGCTCGCAAAAAATACGCGAAGACTGCTCGAGAAAATCCGGATCGAGAACGTTGTCGTCGTCGACGAACACCAGGAGATCACCCGTTGCCTCGGCAATACCGCGCAGGCGTGCACGGGTTAGCCCGGATTCGTCTTCTCGAATGCAACGCGCAGGCGCGTGCCAGGAGAGATCGATGTGCGAAGCGAGCGGATGGCGGCTGCCGCTGTCGATGAGAAGAAACTCCCAGCGTGACTGATCGATCATCTGCGTGCGGAGTGCGGTGATCACGCGCGCGAGGTACTCGGGGCGCGGATCGTGGGAGCACGTGACGATTGAGATGAACGGCATCTTCGCGTCGCTCGCCGCAGACGTCACGAGGCCGATCCTGCGACGCGCACTTTCGCGCGAACCATCGCCTTCACGATCCAGGCTGGAAGCGCATTTCGAAGCAGATACCGCGGAGGCAGAGACGAAAGCGGATACTTCAGCCACGTCTCGGCGATGATGCGCAGGGCGAGAACGCGCTGTCCTTGCAACATCAGCGCTTCGGCCCAAGCGAGCTGCTCGATGAGCGAGATTCGGGAAAGCAGCGGCTTCGATAATGCGGGGCTCAGCGAGTGCTTCGCATGTTCCGCCCGCGCCACTGCTGTCCTCTCCTCGAAATGCTCGATTGCCACGTCGTATGCCATCCCTATGCCCTTAGCGGTCACGGGAATGTCCATCACTGCGAGTATCGTGCTTCGAGCGTGGGTGCTGAGCGTGGTGCGGCGCTTGGCATCGCGAGAGAGCTCGAGTGTATGCCTTGCGAAGGCGCGGCTGTCGTCGAAAGGGACCGTTATTCCATTTACATCACTCTCGACGATCTCGCGCGCAAGTCCTACGGGAGTGGTAATGCAGCAGACTCCCGAGCTCATCGCCTCGAGCAGTGTCACGGGCCCACCTTCCACACGGGCCGTGACCCAGTAAAAGTCGAGCGCCTGATACATGGACGGCATGCGACTGGCTTCGCGAACGAACGGCTGCCAGATGCAGGTCACGCCGGCGGCGGTGAGCTGGGCGACCAGATCGTCCCACCCAGGTCCGATGATCAGCACGGTGAGTTGCGGAAGCTCCTTCGCGAGCAACTGCACGGCTGCGGCGAAAATGTCCGTGCCCTTGCGATCGTGCTCGTTGCTGCTTCGCTTTGCGAAAAAGCCCACGACGAACGAGTCAGGTGCGATGCCGAGGTGCGAGCGAACAGAAGCGCGGCCTTCTAACGTGGGTGGAACGAAACGCGCCGCGTCGACGCCATATGGGATGCACACGACTCTCTGCGGATCCGCGCCTCGTTCGGCGACGTCCGCCTGCCACTCCCGGGATCCGACGATGATCGCATCGCCTTCGAGATTGTGCCGCTGTAGCTCCCACGAGTCGCTCACATGATGGTGGCTCGTCACGACCGGGAGTCGATCGCGTAATCGAGCAAGCCAGGTTCGCGACGCGTATGGGCACACGAAATGGACGAGATCGAAGGAATCGAACAGGTTGGGGTTCTCGCGAGCGACGACGTCCAACACGGGACCTGAGATAATCGTCCCGTCGACCCACTCGTTGTGCGCGATGAACGAGCGCGCGAGCGTGCCGGTAATCCAGTGAATGGAGTCAGGGACGAGCAGCACGCGAAGGCAAGATCGCGGGCTGGAAGCTGTCGGCACGTGAGGACGCATGCGCTTTACGCCCACCTCGATGCTCCTTGGCAATGCCGAGGCATCGCCGAGCATCGCTCGCTTAGGAGTACGACTCGGATACCGGCCGGGGCTCCGCGGTCATGAACACCGAAAAGGCGAGTCCCGCAGGCAAGAAGCCAAGTGGAAATCGGCGGATCTCGACGATCTTCATGTTGTGCCTGATCGTCTGTGCCAGCCATCGCCAATCGAATCCCTTGTGTCCTGTGTCGTGAGGTGGCAGACGATCGAGTTGGTACAGCCCAGCCCAGAAAGTCTCAGCCCATCTATATTCTCGATGGCGCATGTATCCGGTGAGCAGCGAGCCGACGTTCTTCAACCAGATGGCGGGTCCCACTTCTACTGGAACGGAGCAGACAAAGACGGTGGGGCGCGCTGCCGCGATTGCCTCGATAATCCGAACTACATCACGCTCGGGTATGTGCTCACACGTTTCCATGGCGACCAGCACGTCGGCGTTGTCGAGATGCGGGAGGGCGTTCACCACAGAATCGTGAACGACCCGGAAATTATCGTGGCCGGAGTATCTGGAGCGCGACGCGTCGACGAAAGTGGTGTCGATCTCGATGCCCGTGTAATCGATCTCGAATCGTTCGTTGAGAATCGAGAATAGCTTGGCATGAGCACAGCCGACATCAACGATCCTGACGCGCCGCCCGTGAGTCTTCGCGGCGACACGAGCTACGACCGACAGAATGTTCTTGTAGCGGACCGAATGCAGCCAGGCGACCAAGCCGTTGAAGCGCTGGTTCTGCTCGTACCTTGTCTCTTCTACGGACTGCGAAAGCTGCATGTCCTGTCCTTTCTGAAGTGCAAACCGCGCGGACTACGTCTGAGCGTGTTCCGAGCTGCGAACCACCAGGATAATACCTTAGACCAGGTTGATACCAACCCTAGGCGCTCAGTGCCTCCTCATAGCCGGCGACGACGGCGTCAGTGTAGCGAATCCAGCTGAACTGGCGCGCACGCTGTTCCGATTTCAGGGCAAGCTGGGCCCGGACCGCAGGCTGCCGGTACATGGTGAGCATCGCCTGCGATAGGGCGTTCGCATCGCGAGGATCGACCATGATCCCAGCATCTCCCACGACTTCAGGCAGTGCGGACGTGTTTGAGGTGATGACGGGCGTTCCACACTGCATCGCCTCGAGCGGCGGAAGGCCGAAGCCTTCGTAGAACGAGGGATAGACGAAGGCGAGGGCCCCCGAGTACAGTGAGGCGAGATCTTCGTCGGGGACAAAGCCTGTGACGATGATTCGGTCTGCGGCGAGATTCGCATCGGCGACGGTCGCCAGGATCTCTTCGAACTCCCAACCGTTCGTGCCCACGAGAACAAAATACAGATCCCGGATGCGCTCGGCCTGAATCAATTCGTTGAAACATCGAATTGCGTGCTGCATGTTCTTTCGCGGCTCGAGCGTATTCACGCTCAGCAGATACTTCGCGCCTTCCGGAATAGCGTACTTCGCGCCGATGCTGCGAACACTGGCGTCGTTGGAGTCGGGGTAGAACAGGTCGGGCGATGCAGCGAGGGGAGTGACCGCGGCTCTGACGGGGTCGATGCCGAGTTGAGCGCACAGGTCATCCTTCGTCGCCTCGGAAATGCAAAGAAAGAAATCTTCGGGGCCGATGCTTCGCAGGATGTTATCGAAGATCTGCTTGACCGTGAGCGCCATCCCGTGCGCGAAGAGCTCCGGAAAAAGCACGGGGATGAGATCATAGACCGTGAGCACTCGACGCGTCCGCGCGAGATTTTGGGAAGCAGTCGGAAATGGGTACATCCCCGAGTGGAAGATATCGTGGTTTCCGATTATCTGACTCGAGATCAGCGGGGTGCGATTGGAGATCGCATCTGCCGCGCGGCGGAGCGCATGATAACCGAAAGGCTGAGTCGAGTGCGCACTCGTCCCATCCGGCCAGAGATAGCGATTAGCACCATCGATAGCGCGAGCAGCCGCGCCATGCGGCACGAATGGCACTTTCGACAGCCTCGCGTCGCCTGCCAGAAGGCGCCCGACCCAATATCTATTTTCCCATGACTCAGTCGCTGTAAGACTCAGGTCTACGCTAGGGTGTATAGCCAACCCTCTCGCCGTCTCTTCGACTACGCGATAGATCCCTGTTCGGGCGGGCTTCGCACGATAGCCGGTGCCGAGTACTGTGATATCGTAGAGAACGTTCAGGGGTCTGCCTTGCCGTTCAAGCTCGTGAAGTCAGTTCGCGCTGCCCGATTGCTTCGCGCTCAACATTCACATGCTTCGCGGAACCGAGGCATTTTCGAAGATCCGCATAAACGGAGTCGGCGTCGAACTCGCGGCGAGCATACGCCAGAGCGCGCTTCGACAGCGCGGTTCGCTCCGGTTCGGACGCCAAAAGTCGGACGATCGCATCTCGATACGCTGTCCACGATGAGCACTCGATGAAAGGCGCTTGGCCATCGTATTTCAAGCCATCGACACCGTTGCTCCATGCGACCAATGGCTTGCCATGCGCGAGAGCCTCTACACTCTTGATTTTCAATCCTGTACCCGCCATCGCGGGATTCAGCACAACAGATGCTTCTCGATAAACCGCGTCGAGATCGGATACCCAACCACTGTAGATGATCGAAGGGTCTTCGACTCGACACATTTTGCCGACGAGCCCGACGATATGGAGCGTCGCGGTCGGGCGTGCCTGTTTTATCGCGGGCCAACACTCCGCGAGAAATCCGCTGAGTCCGTGCACGTTCAGTGGATTATCGGAAGCGACAACCGTGATTCTATCGGGAATCGAGCCAGCGTTGAATTCGTCACCCACCACATCAAAGTCGACTCCGGCGAGAATCACTCGGCGCTCGGGCACTAGCCCGCGCAGCAGCTCCGCCTCTCTCGACTGAATTGCAACGATTACATCAGCTTTCATTAAATAACGGCGCTCATCCTCTTCGCTCGAAGCGAGGAAGTCCGTAATACCAAATGACAGAACTTGATGCTCCTTAAGCGAGAAGACATCGATCGTATCGACAATCTTCAACGTCTCGGAAGGGAAGACCGCGAACAACGGAGTCGCGAACATGTACTCAGCGATAACGGCTGTCGGTCTGTATCTGCGGGCAAGCTTCGCGACGGTACGCGTCAGCTTGTCCGAGATAAAATACTCGTGAATCTCCTCGCCTCGCGACTGCGTCGCGGTCGCCGTCAGGGAGCGAGGCACCGTAGTTCGCAGTTTACGTAAGAAAGGCTTAGCTGAGTCCCACAGCAAAGCTCTCAAGCCGGGAAATCGCTTACCCAGCCTTGTTCGGAATGGCGTCGGCCGCCAGTACGCGGGCTTGGTCCAGTGCACTGCGAACGTGATCCTTCGCAGCTCCCTCATCGCCTCCCTATTCTTGAACTCATCAGCAATCACGAGCACAACCGAGTATCCTGCATTTTTCATCCACTTGAGCATCCGGTATATCCGCAGCTGTATTCCGCTCGACGGGGGATACGGTGAAATATGGCAGATGAGAAAGATCGTTTTACGACGAGCGCGCATATCCCCTGTTCTCTCCGGTCTCTTCCACAGGTAATGCTTGAGACGAGGCACTGATTAAGTCATCCAGTCTATTATTGATTTCAGTTGCGAACGTCTCTACCTGCTCGAGGCTCGTTGCCCAAGGCATCGCGAAGTATGGAACCTCCCGAAATTCCGAGGATGCATCCCGTGGATCGGCAAAATACCGTTCCATT
>JBDTXL010000433.1:0-8918 GCA_040006195.1 Gemmatimonadota bacterium
AGGAGGATGGCGAGATGCTCGTCGATGGCATCGTTCGCATACGACGGATTCCAGACCGAGACGAGATGAAGCCGGCGCGGCGAGCGTGGCGCATCGATCATGTGAGCATCGCGGTCAGTCGCTGCACGAGCTCGCTCCGCAGCTCTGCTGGCTCCACTATCTCTGCGTCCGGCCCGTACTGCAACACGTGACGTACGGCCCAGTCGCGATCGGCCACCTGATGCGAGACGGTGATCGATCCATCGTCATTCATCGGCGCCGACTCCCGCTCGGCGATCCATTGCGCGATGCGCGGCGAATAGCGAACGCGCATCGTCGCGATCTCGCGGCCATCGAACGGGCGGCCGTTCGCGAGCACTTGCTCGAGGGTGAAGCCCGATGGCGTCTCGAACGAATCGGCGAGCAGCGCCGCTGATTCCATGCGATCGAGACGATAGAAACGAAGCTCGCGCCCCTCGCTCGCAGCAGCGACTACGTACCACGTTCCGTGCGAGGGGATCGCGCCCAGCGGAGCAATCGTGCGCGCCGAGCTTTCGCGATCATCGCTCCCGCGGTAGCCGATCGTGAGCTTGCGGTGCGAGGCAATCGCCTGGCGGATAGTCGCGAGCAGTGGCGAGTCGCTTCCCGCCGCCGGAGTCGAATGCCAGGGAAGAGGCTCGGCGTCGAGCGGGAGCTTCACGATAAGCTTGCGAATGCGGGCCCGTGCACGATCGATCGCGGCCCATTCGTCCGGTACGGTCGTCGAGCGCAACATCGCGACGCCGAGCTCGAGCGCGCAGAGCTCCGGCACCGTCACCCGCATCGGCCGAAGGAAGTGCGACGCGCGAATCGCAACGCTTTCGGCGCCGAGCTCGATGCCGATGCTGTCGATGAATCCGCCGGGAACATCGTCTCTGTCGGTGAGGGCAGTCAGATCATCGAGCAGCGCCGCCGAATCGACTCCCGTGCGTTTCGCGAGCTCGGACAGCGACACCTCGGCGCACTCCGAAAAGAGCGGGAGCACGGCGAGAAGACGCCGCAGGCGGACCGACGCGTCCGTCGTCACGACGCAGCACCGTCGTACAGCGCGAGCGTGCGATCGATCGTCGCGCGATATTCGTCGACCAGCGACGGTGGCGAGATCGGCTCGACCTCGCCGGCGAAGGAGATCGCCCAGCGCACGAAGGCGTCGCGTCGTCGCACCTGGAAGGCTCGCTGTCGCGGTTGGCCCGCGATCGCCACGCCGAGCTTCTCCGCCGCGCGCGTCGCGCCGCCGTCGCCGCGGAATTCGAGAATCATCTCTTCGGCATCGCCTTCGCCTATCTCCCATGGCTCGCGTGAGGTCGCGTGCTCGGTGAGATGAAAGGTCGAGGGAACCTTGAAGTCCGGCGTCTGGTGCCTGGCGCTGTTCGCAACGACATCGAGCATTCGGCTCACGCGGAAGTTGCGAACGCCGCTCTTCTCGATGTCGCGGGCCGCGAGATACCAGTGCCCCTGCTGAAAGAAGAGACCATACGGCTCGACCGTTCGCGAGGCAGTCGCATCGTCGCGCCCGATGGTGCGATACGAGAAGGTGACGCGCTTCCGCCGGAGGAGCGCTTCTCCTATCGCACGCAGCGCATCTGCGTGCTGCGACTCGCCGTCCATTCTGAGAGCCGGCCGCTCACCGTCCGCGAGCACCGGTGCGAGAACGAGATCGAAAGTGAGCTTCCGGACCGCGGAATCAATGTCGGCGTTCAGGGCGGGATCGCTGAGTGAGCGCGCGAGGTCGCAGCCGCGAAGAACGGCCGTCATCTCGTCGGGCTCGAAGGCGAGCGTTGGCAAGGATCGATAGCCCGCCTTCGGTACGGGGCGCGGCGTGGTGCGCTGCGCGGAAGCGAGCGTCAGAAACGGAAGGTACATCTCTCGCGCGTCGATCGAGTAGCGATGCTCGTCGTCCGTGTCGCTCTTGAGCTCCTCTATCGGGATACCGAAGGCGCGGAGCTCATCCTTGTCGCGCTCGAAGGTGCGATCGATGGACGCCTTTGCGGCGCCGCCTCCGTAGCCGGGCACCTGAGTGCGCAGCTGTTCGGCCGTCAGACCGTAGCGATGCGAGAGGAGGGCCGCGACGAGGTCGATCCAGCGTTGGAGCTTCACGCTGGATGGATTGAGCCTCCTAGATCGACCACCGATATCTTTCTTTCCGGCGGGGCTCGCCTTGCGCATTGACTTCCGGGTATCGTGGAGAACGATCGAGCGAAGTACATCATATCCCCCGGCACTGTCAGAGGGACAGGGCAAGCTCCACTGGGGCACTCGAGTCACCGGGCTGACGCTTCGCCCACGCACACGGCGGGTCATGGCGCAATTGAGGGTGGTGGTCGGAACGGATCCGGAGCTGCTGCTCCGCTCGGCGGCGAGCGGATTTCTCACGTCGCGCGCGGCGACGACCGAGGCGCCATTCCCGACTGTTCCATATCTGCTCGCGCTTCGCCAGGGCGGATTGCGGGACGACGTCATCGCGATGGCGGCGGAGAGCGGAGTGAAAGGGTGGTTCGACCCTCCGCTGTGCATCTTCCACGAGCTTCCTCGCTGGATCGGCGCACCACGGCGCGAGACGCTCGGCGAATATGAGCGCCTGGTTCTGATCACGCGCCTCGTCCGCGAGCACGGGATCGAGCTGTTTGCGAAGGCCAGCAAGTGCGATGACTTCGTCGGCCACATTGACCGGCTGTTCGGGGAGATGATTTCGGAAGATGTGAGTGGAGCACGGTTCGCACAGGCGCTCGACACACGCACAGCGCGCGACGCCTTCGAGACACGCCGCGACAACGATCTCGCGAGGGTCTATGCAGCGTACCTCGCGGAGCTCGCGCGACTGGAGAAAGCGGACGGACGCGATCAGTGGATCCACTGTGCGCGTGCGGTTTGGGACGGCACGGCGAAGCTCACGGAAGCGCTGCACGGTCGACGAGAGATTCGCATTGTCGGCTTGCAGGACTTGAAGCGTGGCTGGCTCCATCTGATTCGCGCGCTCGCGGAGTCGAGCTCGATCGACACGGTTACGCTGTTCAGCTCCGTCGACCTTCCGCTCGAAGGGCTGGATGCGGAATGGGAGCGGCAGCGTGACCGTGCCGATTCCCCGGTCGCGGCGTTGTTTGCGGAGGAGCGGCCGGCGGAGCGCATCGGCGAGGCGACGCTCGTGAAAGCACCCGACGTCGACCGTGAAATGGATCAGATTGCGATCGAGATACGCGCGCTCGTCGAGGCGGGAACGGCTCCGCATCGCATCGCGGTCGTCACTCGCGAGGCCCGCCCGAATCTCGATCGCGCGCTGGCATCGCTCGCGCGGCTCGGTGTTCCGGCCACGGCGCGCCAGCGCGTGATGCTCACATCGATTCCCGTGGTGCGCGCGATCGCGTCGCTGTTCGCCGCGGCCGCCGTTGGGTGGACGCGCGGAGGGCTCGTGGAGCTCGCCTACCAGCCGTACTTCGCAGGCGGGCTCGACGCGGAGGTGCTGAATGCCATCGGCTACAGGCGGCTTGTGCTCGGCCTCGATGAGTGGGAGGCGGCGCTCATCGATCTCGAGAAACGGGCGATGCGCGTCGAGGGTGAGGACGCAGCCGAGCGCCACGGCCGGCCACTTCCGGCGCCGGCACGCGTGGCCGCCGTGCGCGATTCGTTTCGCGCGTTCGCGGCCGAGGCTCGCGCGCTCGATCGCGAGCGCACGGTGCTCGAGTGGCTCGAATGGCTTTTGGCTTTCCTCGAGAGCGACCCGTGGAAGGTGCTCGAAGCCGTCCGCACCATTCCCGGCGATCGCATCGACATCGTTCGACTCGACCTGGCGGGATGGACGTCGCTGACGGCCATCGTACACGAGTGGCACGATGCGGTCGTGGAGCACGGAGGTGAGCCGCGATTGTTGGTTGCCGCAGAGTTCAATGCGCAGCTCCGGGAATTTCTCACGGGCGATGTTCCAATCTGGACGCCGGTGTCTCGCGGAGTGCAGGTGCTGGAGGCA
The DNA here is from genome assembly GCA_040006195.1 of Gemmatimonadota bacterium. Lineage (GTDB taxonomy): Bacteria > Gemmatimonadota > Gemmatimonadetes > Gemmatimonadales > Gemmatimonadaceae > FEN-1250. Next base: position 3,980 of record JBDTXL010000433.1, read on the forward strand.
CTCGCTGCCGCCTACAGGTCGTTCGACTACGTATTCCTGACCGGCATGGAGGCCGGCGCGTTTCCGAAGCCCGCGCCGGTATCTCCCCTCTTCGACGACGCGGATCGAAACGCGCTCGTGAAGGCTGGACTTCCGCTCGAGTCCGACGCGGTTTGGGACGAGCGCGAGCGCGACCTCTTCCGCATCATCGTCGCCGGCGCACGGTGCGGCTTCACGATGTCCTACGCCCGGCTCGACGCGGCCGGTCGCGAGGTCATTGCGTCGGCGTTCGTCGACGAGCTCACGGAGGTTGCAACCGTCGAGCAGCACACGATGTCCGCCTCACGGGTCGTGCTACCGGGAGTATCGCTGTATCGCGCACTCGATGGTCCCGAGCTCGCGCTGCATGCGGCCAGGATAGAGTACGAGCGCATCGACAAGGTGCCGAGCCGGTACAACGGACGGATCGAGGCGCCCGACCTCGTAGAATGGCTCGCGCAGGAGTTCGGCGACGATCGGCTGTGGAGTGCGACGCAGCTCGAAGACTTCGCGAAGTGCCCTTGGGCGTATTTCTCGAAGCGATTGTTACGCCTCGAGAAGCTGAACGACCCCGACGGCGACGTCGATCCAGCGACGCGCGGCCAGCTGCTGCATGATGCGCTCAAGATGTTCTATGACAGCGCGAAGGAGCAAGTTGGCGGGCCCGTGTTTCTAACAGGAGTGGATTCAGGGTGGGCGATAGAGCTCGCGACGAAGTGTGTGTCGCAAATCGTGGATGATTACGCGAACCGTGAGCGGCTCGGGCACCCGTCGCTGCTCGAAGCCAAACGCAGCGAGTACGTGCGCATGGTGCGCGGCTATCTCACGTGGGAAATAAAGCTGCACGACGATATGGTGAATCCTCCGCCACGCGCGAGGAAGGCCCCTGCGATGATTCGCACGGGCGTCGTGAGCCACGAAGAGAAATTCGAGGATGAGCTGTTCGAGCGCGCAGGCGTCCGCATTCGCTATCGCGGCTCGATCGACCGGGTCGAGGTATCGGTCGACGATCGCGTCACCGAGGGGGAATACGTCGTCGCCGCCGACTACAAGACGACCGTGGGCTCGACTCCAGGCGGGGGCAAAGCGACCGCGTGGAAGGACGGCGTCGTATTGCAGGTGCCACTGTACGCACTCGCGCTCAGCAGGATGCGACCCGATGCTCAGATCGCGCGCGCGGGATATCTCGCACTCTCGACGCCGAAGGAGGTGCTTCAGCTCGATCTCATTACCATCAACAAGAAGACGCACGAGCTCGTTCCAAAACCCGACGCGGACGACAGGTGGAGCGCGGCGCTCGATTCCGCGATCGAGCACGTGAAGAGCGCGCGCCGCGGCGAGTTCGCTGCGGGCCCGCCCGGCAAGTGCACCTGCCCGCCATGGTGCCATGGCCGCGACATCTGCCGCATCCCCGGTGGCCCGGTGACACGATGACCGACATCGCTCCGATCGAGAAGTCGAGGCCGAGTGACGCGCAGTGGGAGGCGATCCGCGAGACCGAGCGACACATGCTCGTCTCCGCAGGCGCCGGTACGGGCAAGACATTCACCGTCGTCTCGCACATTCTGTATCTAATGGGCGTCGAGACGCGGGAGAACATCCACTCCCCCGCCTTGGCCCTCGAGCAGATCGCCGCAATCACATTCACCAACAAGGCGGCGGCCGAGCTGAAGGAGAAGCTGAGGAACGGACTCCGCGCGGCTGGACGGCGCGCGGAGAGCTATCGCGTCGACAACGCGCGCGTCGGCACGATCCACGGCTTCTGCGGCGACATCCTGCGCGAGTTCGCCCTGCGTGGCTCGCTCGCTCCCGGCCTCGCACTCCTCGACGAATCGGAGAGCCGGGCGCGCCGCGCAGAGTGCGTGCGCGACGCGCTGCTGCGCGCGCTCGAGCGCGCACCGGGCGATCCCGGCAGCGTCGACGGGCTCGTGGCGCTGCTCGCGGAATATTCGGTGCGCGAGGTCGAAGGCTGGACGGCGGAGCTGCTCGAGGAGGGCGATCATCTACGCGCGATCGTAGAAGACGCGCTCGCGCATCCGCCGCGCGAGCGCGCGCTCATCTCGCTCGCGGTGCGCGCGGAATCGCTGTTCGCGGCGCAGCTGCGTGATCACGGCGAGATGGATTTCGATCGCATGATCACCTGGACCCGCGATCTCATCCGCGACGATACCGCGGTGCGCGACACGCTCCGCCGCCGGATTCGCGTACTGATCATCGATGAGTTTCAGGACGTCGACCCCGTGCAGCGTGAGATCGCCTATCTGCTCGCCGATCCCGAGGGCGGATCTCCCGATACGACGCGCCTGATGCTCGTCGGCGATCCGAAGCAGAGCATCTACAGCTTCAGGAAAGCGGACGTACGCGGGTGGAAGACGGTCGAGCGCGACTTCCGCGACAACGGGTGGGGGATCGTGGTGCCGATCGCCGACAGCCGCCGCAGCGTTCCGGCGGTACTCGGCTTCGTCGATCACGCCATCGGCTCGCTGCTCGACGAGCCGATTGGCGGTTCAGCTGTGCTGCGTGACTTCGAGGTAGCCTACGCGCCGGTCAATCCTGTGCGAGCGCGCGAGTCGGCGGTTGCAGTCGAATTTCTCACAGTTCCTGCAAAGGAAGACGGTTGCGCACACAAGGTCGAGGTCATTCGCGAGAGCGAAGCGCGCGCGGTCGCGCGGCGAGCCGTCGAGCTGCATCAGGACAGTGGAGTGAAGTGGTCGGAGATGGCGGTGCTGCTGAGCGGCTGGGGCGCGCTCGAGACATACGAAGGCGCTCTTCGCAGCGCAGAAGTGCCGACGTACGCACGCCGCACCGAGGGTTTCTACGAACAGCGGGAGATCCTCGACCTCATCGTCGCGCTCGAGGCCATCCGCAACGCCAACGACGATCGCGCGCTGCTCGGCTTTCTGCGGAGCCCCTTCATAGGCGTCACGGACGAGACGCTACTCCGCATCGCGAATCGCGTTGCCTCACCAATCTGGCCCCTGCTCGGCGACGAGAGCCTTCTTTCAATTCCTGAGGAAGACGAGCGCGCGAGAGTGTATACGGCGGTGGAGCTCATCACGCGGCTCGCGCTGCTTCGCGATCGCGTTGGAACCTCCGCGCTGATCGAGGAGCTGCTCCTCGATACAGCGTATCTCTCGCATCTCGCGCTCATGGGGCAGCCCGGGATGCAGGCGATAGCCAACGTTCGCAAGTTCATCCGCATCGCCGAGTCCACCCCGGACGTCAGCCTCGGCGCCTTCCTCGATCTTATCGAGAGCGCGCGCGAGCTGAAGGTGAAGGAGGGGAGCGCGAGACTGTTCGGGGAGAGCGACGACGTGCTCACGATCACATCAATCCACAGCGCAAAGGGGCTCGAGTGGAAGGTGGTGTTCTGGTGCGATCTCGTCCGCGAAATACGGAATCGCAGCTCGACGATGCTTGTGAGCGGCACCCGCATCTCGCTCGGTGTCAGCGATGAGGATGCGGAGGAGCCTGGCGACGCTGCGGCCGATGACGAGGCCGCTGCCGACACCGTGGGCGAGCGGGAAGCGATCGCAGCGGCGCTCAAGGATGAGCGCAGCGCCGAAACCAAGCGGTTGTGGTACGTCGCAGCGACTCGCGCGAGGGATCGGCTCATTATCTGCCTGCCGGCGGGAAACTCGAAGACGTCGCGGGAAGATGCCATCAAGCGCGAGAAGAATGGTGAAGCGCAGAAGCGCACATTCGGATCTGCGGCCGATGCGATGAAGCTCGTCTTTCCCGCGATCGGATCGGCGGCGCACGAGCGCTATCGTGCTGCCGACGGCCGCGAGTACGAAGCGACTATGAAGCTCGTCGAGGCCGTGAACATCGACGAAAGTGTAGAACAACCTCAGCGCGCCGCTCTCGATGCGTCGGTGCTGACCCCGCTGCCGATGCCGATTCGCGTCGCCGCCGGGCGCTCACGTCACTCGGCGACGGAGCTCCTCTCGGAGGAACGATGCGCGCGGCGGCACTGGTACAAGTACGTCGCCGGGGTTCGCGAGCCGGAGATCGCGGTTGGCGAAAGACACGGCGAGATGAATGCGATCAAGCGCGGGCTGATCGTACATGATGTGCTCGAGCGACTTCGAGAGCTGGAAGAGCTCGATGCGCTGCTCGAGGATGCGGTTCGCCGCCACGACCCGGGCGCGCCATCGGCCGAGTCCGCCGCGGGCGTGCACTATCGAGAGGAGATCGCGGCCGAGCTGCACACGGCGCTCGAGCAGCCCGACTACCGTGCCGTCCTCGATGCGCCCGGCGCGAAGCGCGAGCTGGGCTTTCTACACATTCTTGATGCCGGCACATACATCGAGGGAAAGATCGATCTTGTCGCGCCCGGTGCGGACGGTTATCGGGTCGTCGATGTGAAAACGAGCCAGTGCGATCCGGATGCCGCAGCATTCAAAGCGGAGCAGTACGCGATACAAAAGGCGGTGTACATCGCGGCGCTCGAAGACATTGGCGGAGCGCGCGTCGCAGACTTCGGCTTTCAGTTCACCGCGATCGCGACCCGGATCGGTGGCGCGCTCACCGATGAGTCGCGTGCCGCTCTATCCGCTCGCCTTCACGCGACGCTGAGAGCGCTCGATGTCGAGCCGCCGGCGCTGGCGAAGAGCGCGAACGACTGTCGCTTTTGCGGCTATCGCGCGGTGAGGTGGTGCCCCGGAGTTCCAGAGATCGCGATCACAGGGCTGAGCGAGCGTTAACCGCTGCTACCTAAGCAGAACACGCCGAACGTGGCTGAAAAAAGTTCCGTACCACCCGCTTTTCAAGTACGGGACCACCACCGTCAACCGCGTGTATCATCTGTTCACAAGCTGCCATGCTCCGGCAGGGCCAAAGGAGCTTCATTCGCCAAAACACAGGACAATCGTCAACCAGGCGGAATTCGTATGACTAAGCTCCTTGGACTTCTCGCGAT
>JBDTXL010000434.1:0-2874 GCA_040006195.1 Gemmatimonadota bacterium
CGATCGATGGCGACGACGGACGGCTCATTGAGCACGATTCCTTCGCCTTTGACGTAGATCAGGGTGTTCGCGGTGCCGAGGTCGACGGCAATCGCGTTCGCGGGAAAAAGAGATCCCGGTTTGAAAGGCCAGCGCATCTAGGAGGTCTGTCTCGCGTTCCGGATGGAACGCAGTTGGCGGCGGGTAGGAAAGTACACGGTCGGGGGTTAAGCTAGCCGCACACGTGAGTTGCGGCAAGACGTTGGAGTTACATAACCTAGGGCGTGTCGGACATCACAATCCCAGCGTGCGAGGACGGATGCGGGAGTCGCTCGAGATTGCGGTCGTGGAGCTGAATGTCTGTGATGCCTGCGGGTTGTGTTTGCCCCTCTGTCCCCCCGGCGCGATCGGGATGAGACGGGAGGGTCTGTTCATAGACGATTCAATTTGCACAGGGTGTCGGAAGTGTGTGGCGCCGTGTCCGGTTGGCGCGCTGGCGATGATTCCGCGACCGGTGATTCTGTCGTGAGCGGGGTGGAGAAAAGCGGCTTGCAGCCGGGCGTAGCGTGGCCCGAGGCGAGTCGTCGCGTGGACGTGCTCGTGGTGGGCGGGGGACCCGGTGGGCTGATCGCCGCGCGAGAGATGGCGACGCGCGACCGGGGGCTCTCGGTGCTGCTGCTCGAGCGCGATCGCGCGATCGGAGCTCCCGTGCGCTGCGGCGAGGGTGTTGGGAGCGGCGGGCTCTCGGAGTTCATCAACCCGTCGGGCACAGACTGGGTCTCAAGGAAGATCACGAAGGTGATTTTCTGGGCGCCGGACGGCACCGAAGTCCGCGTGGCGGAGGGCGACGTGGGCTACGTGCTCGATCGCACGCGTTTCGAGCCTGCGCTGGCGACGGAAGCCGGGCGCGCGGGCGCCGAGATCCTGATTGCCACCGAGGCGACCGCCCTGCGCCGCGACGGCGACGGATGGCTCGTGGCGGTGCGAGGGGGCGGCCGCGAGTACGTGATACGCGCGCGGCTCGTGATCGCCGCGGATGGCGTCGACGGCATGGTCGCGCGATGGGCGGGGCTCGACACACGCGTGCCGTCGCGAGACATGGAGAGCTGCGCGCAGTACCTGATGACGAACGTCAACGTGGATCAGGACGCGATTTATTTGCACTTTGGAGATAATGTCGCGCCGGGGGGCTATGCCTGGGTCTTTCCGAAGGGCGGCGAAAGCGCCAATATCGGGCTCGGCACCGTTGCCCTGCACGCCGGCGGCAAGAATGCAAGACAGTGGCTGGACGAATACACGCAGAATTACTTCCCGACGGGGATTCGTGTGAGCTATACCGTGGGTGGCGTGATCGTGCACCCGACCATCAAGCGCACCGTGACGGATGGGTTGCTCACCGTCGGCGACGCAGCGCACATGATCAATCCGCTCTCGGGCGGCGGCATCGTCAATGCGATGAAGGCTGGGCGGCTGGCGGCGGAGGTCGGCGCCGCGGCGCTGGCGGCGGGCGATACGAGCGCTCACCGGCTACAGCGATATCACGACGCGTGGATGACGATGCTCGGCGACGATCACATTCGCTTTCACAAGCTCAAGGATGCGCTTTCGAAGTTCGACGACTCGTTCTTCGACAAGCTCGCGAAGACGGTGAACGGGATCGCGTACGAGAAACGGACGCTCCGGCGGATTTTCGGGAGCGCGCTGATGCATCATCCGACGCTGCTGCCGGTGGTCGCGAAGTACTTCGTGTGAGTCGAAGTGTTCGCGACACGCTACCGAGGCGCGGGAGATCCCGTCTTCGCGTTATTGTCGCCCGAAGGGCCTGCGTGGGGAATCTTGCTGGGGCCGCTCTTGCCGACCACGAACCACAGCGCGGCGACTACGACGACAAATATGAGTACGCCGAAGAATATGGTGCGGCCGCGCGTGCGCCCAATCTCGATTTCTTCCACAGCCATCCTGATCGCGTGTAACGGAGCCTGCGCGTCGCGTCGCACGAGTCGAGCGGCATCCTGTACGAACTAAGGAGCAAGGATGGGGCCCGGTCGACTCAGCTCGCGAGCTCTTGTGGCGGACGCGTCGAGGATTCCCCGGAGGGAAGCATCCACGTGAGTACCGTGGCCGATACCACGCAGGTGATCAGGAGTGTCACGATTACCCGCGAGTAGAACTGCCACGTGGGCTCACCAGCGCCCCGCAGAATATCAATGAAGTGCACCCAGGGAGCCACGCGAAGGATGACGAACAATCCATAGCCACTGTAGAGAGAGAGAACCAGGCGAACCGCGCGAAGTTCGCGTCGCATCGCGATCGCGCAGGCGACTGTGGCGATTAGTTGAGCGACGAGAGAGATGAGTGCGCTACGCTGCGCCGATCGGTAGGCGTCGAGCGGCAGGGCCGCAATCAGCCCCAGCTGGATGAGCGCTGCCAACGACAACAACACGCGCGCCGACAGTCGTCTCCAGCTCGCCGCGCTCGCGGTCACGTCGCGCCCCGTAGCAGCGTCGTCCCGATCGCGCATCGATTCGCCACCAGCCCCGCCACTCGCTCCGGCACGCGCAACGCTCCCACCACCGGCATCATTGGCGCCCACAGGTACACCGGCGCCCTCGCGATACTCATCACGCTCCCGCTCCAGCCTCGCGCGATTCCGAACCCCGCCGCATACCCCGCCTCGCGCGCGAGCCGCTCCTCCCTCTCCCCCGCCGCGCCAAAGGGATAGCTCACCGCCAGCGGCTCACTCCCCAGCGCCCCCGCAATCGCGCGCCGCGACCGGTCGAGCTCCTCGAACACGCCAAGCTCCGATTCACGCGTCAGCCGCGGATGCGTCGCCGTGTGCGACGCGAACTCCACCCCTCGTCCCTGCCACGCGCGCATGTCCCGCCACGCGAGATG
>JBDTXL010000435.1:0-4209 GCA_040006195.1 Gemmatimonadota bacterium
GCGGCTCGCCCCTCATCGTGATGCTCGATGTCGACGGAACGCTGGCGCCGATCGTCTCGCGCCCGGAGGATGCGAATGTGGCGCCGGAAACGCGCGCAGTGCTCGAGCGGCTCGTGGCGGCGAAGGACGTGCACGTCGTCCTCGTGTCGGGGCGCGGCGCCGAAGACGCGCGCGGCATCGTGAGGGTGGGCGGTGTGTGGACTGTCGGCAACCACGGCTTCGAGACAGTGACACCAGACGGGGAGCTGGAGACGGATCCGGATCTCGCCGACCAGTCGGCGGCGATCGCGCAGGCCGCGCGCGAGCTCGAGACGATCGTGGCGGCGGTGCAGGGCGCGAAGCTCGAGAACAAGCGATGGACGCTCTCGGTGCACTACCGGCTCGCCGCTCGCGACGCAGTGCCGCCGCTGCGCGCCGAAGTGGAGCGCGTGGCGCTCGGGCTGCGACTGCGCATGACCGATGGGAAGGAGATCGTCGAGGTGCGTCCGATCGCACACGTCGACAAGGGCACTGCGGTGGTGCTGATGGGTGAGCGACTGCACGGCTTCGCCGATGGCGCGTCGATCGTATTCATCGGTGACGATCGCACGGACGAGGATGCGTTCCGTTCGCTGCGCGCACGGGCGCCGCGAACGGTGACGATTCGCGTCGATGAGAGTGGAGAAGACGAGAGCGCCGCCGAGGTCACGGTGCGAGACCCGGCGGCGGTGCACGAATTTCTGGAGTGGCTCGCGTCGAATCGCGGGTGATCCCCGCGAGCGGCGCCTCTACTATTTCTTTTTCTTCGCGGCGGTCCTGGGCTTCGAGCGTGACGCGGCGCTCGCCGGCTTCCTCGCCTTCTTCGGCGCGGCCTTTACCGACTTGCTCGTGGGCTTGGCAACGGGCTTCGCCGACTTCTTGGCGGCGGGAGCAGGCGCGGCCTTCTTCGCGGGTGCCGCGTGCACGACTGGCGGTGCATGCGATACGTGTGGAGCATGCGTCACGTGCGGAGCATGCGACGGCGCCGCGTGCAGCTCGGCTGCCTTCGCAACGACCTTCGGGACATCGGCGACTTTCGGAGCGGGCGGCTTCGGACGCTTCGAGTATGCTTCTTCGGCCTCGCGCATGAGCTTGTCCGCCTCTTCCTGCGTCATCTGTCCGCGACGTACCATGTACTGCACGAGATCGCGTGCGCTCTCGATGGCGAAGCCGGCGAGACCGGCGGCGGCGCCGATCACGTCTTTCATGGCTGCGGCAACTTTGCTTCCCGCTTCCTGACTGATTTCCTGTGCGCGAGCCGCCATCTCGGCGACAGTGTCGCGCACGTCGGTACTGCGGTGACCCGGTGGGCGGCGCGGAGCGACCGGAGCGGTAGGCGCCCCTGGATCGGCGGGGGCGGTCGTATCGGCGGTCAGCGGCTTGTCGGCCATGGTGGGTCGCACTCCGAGTGCGCGAATGTTGGAGGGCCGGGTGGGCCCACACTCTATATATGTAAAGAGTCGTACGGTGGTGGGATGGACCACCACGTGATTTCGGAGGGTAAGTATATGATTTTACAGCGGCTATGCAAGGCGTGCGACTCTTGATACGGGGCAGGCGGTCGCCCTTTCAGGGTGCACTACGAGCAATTTTATGCTCTTTTATCACGCCAGAAACATGACACCATCGTTGCTTTATAGCGTCAATAAATGCTAACAGGCGTTAAAGTGCTCGATCTAAGTCGGGTGCTGGCCGGCCCCCTCGCGACCATGCTCCTCGGCGATCTTGGCGCCAACGTCGTGAAGATCGAGCGTCCCGGCTCGGGCGACGATACCCGCGGCTGGGGTCCGCCCTTCGACGCCGCAGGCGAAAGCGCCTATTTCCTCAGCGTCAACCGCAACAAGAAAAGCCTCTCCGCCGACTTCGGTGACCCCTCCGACCGCGAGCTCATCCGCTCCCTCGTCGCATCCGCTGATGTCGTCGTCGACAACTTCAAACGCGGAATGCTCGCGAAAAACGGCTTCGATATAGCTGCCCTTCTGGTGGAGCATCCACAGCTCGTCTGGTGCACCATTACCGGCTTCGGACCCGAAAGCGATCGCGCCGGCTACGACTTCGTCGTGCAGGCGGAGCAGGGATGGATGGCGATCACCGGCGACGAGAACGGCGCGCCTATGAAAGTCGGCGTCGCGCTCGCCGATGTCGTAGCAGGCAAGGACGCGTGCATCGCGATCCTCGCGGCGCTCGTCGCGCGCGGGCGCACCGGTCGCGGGCGCCACGTCACCGTCTCGCTCGCCGCGAGCGCGAGTGCCGCACTGGTGAACGTCGCCCAGAACGCGCTCGTCTCCGGAGAAGAGCCTCGGCGCTGGGGGAACGGTCATCCGAATCTCGTGCCGTATCAGCTCTTCGAAGCGAGCGATCGCGCACTCGTGATTGCCGTCGGCAACGACGCGCAGTGGGGCGCATGCGCACGAGCGCTCGGCCTGCACACACTCGGCGCCGATCCACGTCTCGGGACGAACGCCGGGCGAATCGCCGAGCGTGGACGCGTGATCGCGACAATGACGGCGCGCATTGCCGAGCGGTCGGCGGCGACGTGGATCGCGGCGCTCGATCGCGCGGGCGTTCCGTGCGGTGTCGTGCGCACGGTGCTCGAGTCGCTGCGCGACATCGATGCGTCAGCCGCCACGGGCGTGACGCCGAGTGTGCCGGGAACGGTGCGGGTCCCTCCGCCCAAGCTCGACGAGCACGGTGTGGAGATCCGCGCGCACGGCTGGGCCGCCTTCGCGCCGGTGCACTGAGCAATGCGCTACATCGGCAACAAAACTCGGCTCCTTCCATTTCTGATGCGTACGATCGAGCGCCTCGAGCTTTCGCCGAAGACCGCGCACGACGCGTTCTCGGGGACGGCGGCGGTAGGTCGCGCGCTCAAGGTGGCGGGATGGCGAGTCGCATCGAGCGACTTGATGACGTACTCGTACGTCTTTCAGCGCGCATACGTCGTGGCGCAGCGATCACCGAGCTTTGCGGCGCTGCGCGCGGGCGATCCGGAGCTCCGGCGCGCACTTCGGTCGCCGGCGTTTCGGAAGAACGTTGCCGGCAAGGGAGCGCTCGGCGCCATGAGCGAGTATCTCGCTCGATGGATCGATGCGGAGCGTGGCTTCATCGGCGCGCACTTCGCGCCCGCGGGCGGGCGGATGTACTTCACGCAGGAGAATGCCGATCGCATCGATGCGATCAGGCGTCGCTTGTACGAGTGGTGGTCGGCGGGGCTGATCCAGGATGATGCGTATTACGTGCTGCTCGCATCGCTCATCGAGGGCGCGGATCGCGTCGCGAACACGGCCGGCGTGTATGCGGCGTACATCAAGCGCTGGCAGGCGAACGCGAAGCGCGCGCTCACGCTCAAGCCCGAGATTCCGCAGCGTGGAGCGCGCGGCTCCACTGCCCATCGTGCGGACGCGGCGGCTGTTGCCGAAAGCAGCGGAGAGGTGGAACTGATCTACATCGATCCACCCTACAACGCGCGCCAGTACTCGGGCTACTATCATGTACCGGAAATAATCGCGCGCGGGTGGTTCGACCTCACGCCTGTGCTGCGCGGAAAAACCGGTCTGGTCGCGGGCGACGGACAGCAGAGCGACTGGTGCTCGGCGCGAAAGGCAGGGAGCGCATTAACGGCGCTGTTGGCGGCCACAGGCGCGCGCCACGCGCTGGTTAGCTACAATTCGGAGGGGCTGTTGAGCGAGCGCAACCTTAGGGACGTGCTCGCTTCAGCGGCAAAAAAAGGAACAGTAAAACGTTTCTCGCGCGCCTATCGCAGATATCGGTCGGATAGCGACCGCGTCGGTCGAGTTTACCAGGGAGATTTCGTTCGTGAACTACTCTATCATGTCCGGCTCAGATGACGTGACTTTACCGTTACCCGCAGCAACGCGATTCGTCTCTGATGCATGGCCAGCCTTGCACCATCGCTTTCGGATTTCACGGGGCTGTCCAGAGGGCGCACAAAGCGTTACACTAGCGTCGTGAAGACCACGGTGACAGCGCCGCGACCGATCGATCCGCTTGAAGCGGATCACGACGTAATTGCGCGTGTGCTACAAGGGGATCGTAACGCGTTCGGATTACTGATCGGGCGTTATAGCGATCCATTGTTTCGACACGCGCTCGGGATGACAGGTAGTCCTGATGTGGCGGAGGATATTCTCCAGGCCTCGTTCATCAAGGCGTATCAGCATCTCGCGGAAG
>JBDTXL010000436.1:0-6921 GCA_040006195.1 Gemmatimonadota bacterium
GAGAAGCTGCTGTCGTTCACGAAGCTCGCGAATTCGTGCTCGATCTCGATGTCGCCAATCATGGTGGCCGTCCTCTCCGGCTCTCTGCCATAGGGTGCTCGGTCGCGCTCCTGACTCGGAGCGGACCAGGCAACAATGCAGGATGAAGGCCGGAGCGTGTCGAAAGCGTGGCGGGTGAATGGCTCGATCGTTCTTAAATAGGAATCACCGCGCCCATGTCCGCTACCGAACAGACGAATGAGCAACACCGCACCGACCACGACGCTGAAGGGCTACATCCCCACCCTGGACGGGTGGCGGGCGATCGCGATTCTGGGCGTCATGGCCAGCCACGCCGGGCACAGCTATTCGGCCCCCCTCGGCCGCGAAAGCATCTTCGACCGCTTCGCCCTGGGCACGCACGGCGTCAATCTCTTCTTCGCCATCAGCGGGCTCCTGATCACCTCGCGCCTGCTCGAGGAGTGGGACACCGCAGGCAGCGTCTCGCTCAAGCGCTTCTACGTTCGCCGGGCATTTCGCATCCTTCCCGCCGCGCTCCTGTACCTCGGCGTCGTAGCTCTGCTCGGGACGCTTGGATTGCTTCCGGTGATGCGCGAGGAGTTCGTCGCGGCGACGCTGTTCTTTCGGAATTACCTCCCTCCGATTCTCGGACCGAACGGCGCGGGGTTCTTCACGTCGCATTACTGGTCGCTCGGAGTCGAGGAGCACTTCTATCTCTTCTGGCCCGCGCTTCTGATCTTCGCAGGACGCAAGCGCGCGCTCCCCGTCGCCATCGTCATCGGCATTCTCGTCGCGGTGTGGCGGCACATCGAGGCGTGGCGCGAGATCATGCTCTACAACGCGATTCAGCCGACGTACTTCGCGCGCTCCGACACGCGCATCGACTCGATCATGTGGGGCGTCGTCGCGGCGCTGGCACTCTCACGCCCCGAAGTTCGTGCGCTCGTCGAGAGATATCTCAGTACTATAGTAATGCTCGCGATCGTCGCACTTTATGGAGCGATCGTCTACCGCTACGGCACTCGCCCGACGTTCTGGGAGGCCATGATCGTCCCTGTGATCATCGTCGGCACGGTGCTCCGGCCTCGGAGCGTCGTGGGGCGCGTGCTCGAGAATCCAGTGATGCGGTGGATAGGTAGGCTCTCGTACAGTCTCTACCTGTGGGAATTCTTCTTCGTCTATTACCCGGGCGTACCGACGACGCTCGGCGTGTGGCAGACCTTCCCCGTGAATCTCATCGCTGCCGTCGTGTGTGCTGCGGCGAGCTACTATCTCGTCGAACGGCCGCTCGTGCGCATCGGACATCGCATTGCGCCCGCGATGCCGCGCGACGCGATGGACCGCGCGAGCGCGACACCGGTGGTCGCGACAGCGTAACTCATAGCGGCGCGAGCGAGCTCACCGCCGCCGCCAGCCCCTCCCTCGCGCTCGGCCACTTCGGCGACCATCCCGTCGCCTTCTTCACTTTCGCGTTGCTCATGCGCTGGGAGCGCGAGAGACACTCCACAGATGCGCCGCCGAGCGCAGCGAGGAATCGCGGAATGGGGCGCGGAGCTCTCCTTTCTCCCACAGCCTGCGCCAGCGCGACGGCCCACTCCGCGCGCGTGATCGGCGTATCGTCGCACACGTTGTAGACGCCGGCCGGCGCGCCGACGAGTGCGACCACGGCGCTTGCCGCATCTTCGTGCGCGACCGATGACCAGTACGCCAAGGGCGACCCGGGAAGCGGCGACCATCCTTTCTTCACCATGCCGATGGCGTCGCGCAGGAATTGATCGGGGCCGTAGAAGCCCGCGAAGCGAAGCACGACTCCCTCGCCTCCCTGCTCGGTATAGCTCAGCGCCGATCGCTCGGCGTCGAGCGTGGTGCGATTGTAGGACGCGGGCCGCTGTCGCCAGCTCTCATCGATCCACTCGCTGCCGTTGTCCTCGTATATCGGTGCGAACGACTCCTGCATGAAACGTCGAACGCCCGCGTCGCGCGCCGCATGCGCGAGCGCGGCCGAGCCCTCGCGCCGCACGACGTCGTTCTCGCGCCATTTCCACGGGAGCATCATCTGCATCGTGGTCTCGGGCATGTGTGTTGCGAGATTGATCACCACATCCTGACCCGCGAGCGCTGTGCGCGTCGCGACTTCGTCGAAGACATCGAGCTCGACCCCGCGCGCGCCCAGCGACTCGAGTCGCGCACGTTTTTCGGCGGAGCGGCCGACGGCAGTGACGTCGTGTCCCTGCGCGATGAGTAGCGGGACGACGTGCGCGCCGACGACGCCGGTCGCGCCGGTGATGAAGATGCGCTTGGCCGACGTAACCTCGGCCATTATGTCGCTCCGATGCGCATCTCTCTCGCGTTGAGGTATCCGCGCAACCCCAGCGCGCCGCCGTCCGCATCCGCGAGCGCAATGTAGCCGTCGGGGCGCACGAGATAGAACGCCGAGCGAAGAAGCCCCGCGCGCTCGGCTTCCAGCGACCACGGGAAAACGTACAGCGGCAGTCGCAGCTCGGCGCACGCCGCTCTCGCACTCTGTTTGGCCTCGCCATAGATGTGCGCCTGCCAGAACATCGATGTGAGTGGAGTGAAGTTGTCGTCGCCGCCCTCGATCGGAACCCACGGCAGGCGATCGCCTCCCGCCACCTCCCCCGCCTTCCCGCTGCTCAGCCCACTCTCCCGATACTTGATTCCGATCTGCGAAACGGTGCGAAAGATGAACGTTCGCATGCGATGGAAGCTGAAGAGGAGCGGCACCACGAGCGGCATCATCCGGGTGCGAAGAAACGCTGCGCTTCCGCCAGGCTTCGAGGCGAGCGAGAAGATCCTGTCCGTCGTCTTGACGAGCCTCCGCGCAAAGCCGATGCGCTCCGTCTCGAAGCTGTCGAGGATGCTCGGCGCCGCTTCGCCGTGGAGCACCGCAGCGATCTTCCACGCGAGGTTGATCGCGTCGCCGATGCCCGTGTTCATCCCCTGCGCGCCCACGGGGCTGTGAATATGGGCGGCGTCGCCCAGTATGAACGCGCGCCCTTTGCGAAAGTGCTCGGCGACGCGATGGTGCACACGATAGCTGGAGAACCAGTTCACCTGTGTCACCGTCACATTCATCTCACGAAGGGCGCGCTCGCCGACATTCTCGAAGGTGAGCGCCTTCTGTTCGCTCTCCGTGGTCGCCTTCACCGTCCCGATGAGGCGCACGCGTCCGGCGCCCTTAAGCGGAAAGACAACGAGGAAATCAGTCGCGCTGAGATCAATGTGGATCTCATCGTACGCGAGCGACCCCGTTACCTGCGCATCGGCGACATAAAAGAGTTTATCGTACGTGCCGCCCGGAAAGCCGATGCCGAGCCCCGCACGCACGACCGAGTGAGCGCCGTCGCAGCCGGCGAGATACGAGGCCTCGCACTGTTCCTCCATGCCGTTTGGAAGCTTGAGCGTCGCCACGATGCTGGTGCCGCGATCTTCGAATTTGAGCAGCTCCGTCTGTCGCTCGATGGTGACGCCAACCTTCGTGAGCTCCGCTATCAACATCTTCTCGTGCTCATCCTGCGCGAAGTCCACGAGGCCGGGGAAAGGGCTCAAGCCCCTGCCGATCTCAGCGATGTCGATGCGCGCAAGACGCTCCCCCGAGATCCAGAAATTCGCGCCGGCGACGCGCACGCATCCCTGTAACACGCCGTCGGCAATACCCATCTGCCGATAGAGCTCGAGCGTGTGGGCCTGGACGCCCAACGCGCGGGACGTAGTGCCAGCCTCCGCGGTCTTATCGAAGATGCGGACGGGAATGCCGGCCTTGGTGAGCCAGAGCGCGAGGACGAGCCCAGTCGGGCCGGCGCCGGCTATCAGGACGGGAGCGGGTGTCATGTCGTTTTCGATCGCCGTATCGCGAGTACCCGGTGAGCGAGTGCCGCAACCAAACGCCCAGGAGCCCTCGCGCGTATTTCCTCTGGTACCTTCACGTATTCTCCTGGAATGTCATCGATGATGAAGATGTCGCTGATCGCGCTTTTCGCTATGTCCGTTCTGGCAATGCCGGGAGCATCCAAGGCCGTTCGCTACGCTGTGGCGCCCGTTGGAAATGAGGCGCGCGATCGTGTGCGCGAACAGCTCATGCACCACGATCTCCCGAACGATGCAGTCGGCAAGACGACGGCGATCACCGGCGGCATCTCGCTCACGCCAGCCGGTGCGGTCGACACCGCAGCGTCCAAGCTCACGATCGATGTCGCGTCGCTCAAGAGCGGCCAGGAGCGGCGCGAGTACGATTCCCTTTGTGGGAGGCAACGGAGATCCTGATATCGGGGACACGGAGCTGGCACGTTCGGCTTCCGCGGTGCAAGCGCGATCCGAGAGTGTCGGTGCCCCGCACTGCAACTGAAGCGACGCTAGAGCAGCGTCCCCTGTTCCGGAGCCATTGGCTCACCCCAGCGCGCTATGTACGACTGCACATCGTACTTCGAGCGCGCGCGCTCCAGCGACATCGGGCGAATCGTTCCCCAGATCTTTCGCTCGGGGAACGGCCTGTCGAAGCGGCCGAAGCACCACTGAATGCCGGAGAAGCCGTTCGGATCCCGTCCGTCGATCGCGTACTTGTCGTTGAGATAGAGCAGAATTCTGAGCGCGTCGCCGTACTTGCGCGTCCACAGGATCACCGACTTCCCCCAGAGCTGTCGCACCGCGTTGTGCATCGTCCCGGAATCCACGAGCTCCCGCTGGGAAGCGTTCCACAGATCGGAGTACGTGGTGCCGTCCTCGAGCTGCTTCAGCGAATAGACCGCTTCGCGCTCGTCGTCCTTGTGCGCCGCCATCGACTTCTGCGCCCACGCCGGCGCCGCGCGCAGCTTCATGTAGTCGCTGTTGCGCAGGCAGAAGTTGAGCGAGAGCTCGCGCCACACGACGACCTCGTTCAGGAACGATGCGAGCGCCGGCTCCGGCGCATGCGCGCGGGCCGCGCGCACGACTTCGGCGGAGGCGATCATCCCGAAGTGCAGCCAGCGCGACATTCGGCTCGATCCGCCCTCATCAGATGGCTCGCGTCTCCGCTCGTCGTATGCATCGAGT
This sequence comes from Gemmatimonadota bacterium, assembly GCA_040006195.1. Lineage (GTDB taxonomy): Bacteria > Gemmatimonadota > Gemmatimonadetes > Gemmatimonadales > Gemmatimonadaceae > FEN-1250. Next base: position 5,050 of record JBDTXL010000436.1, read on the forward strand.
CCATCGTGCACGAATTCATCGAGGCGCGCACGAGCCGCTCGCAGCCCGCCCGTCACCTCCGCCACCGCGCCCACGCTATGGTCGATCTCGCAGCGAGCAACCTCCCTGGCGATGTCGATATGCGCGAGGTCGAGCCAGTCGGCATCGACGGACCTCACGAGCGAATCCTTCAGCGCGCGCTTCGGCGCACGATCGTCGACCTCTTCCAGGTGCGTGTCGAGACCCTTGATGAGTCGCCCGCGCATCTGGAACGCCGCCGACATCTCGTTCGGAAATTCAGCCGCTGGCGCTACTCCCACGCCGTCGACCATCACCACTCGGCACGACACCCGCTCGGCGAATCGCAGCGTGCGATCGAGCACGCCCGCCGTAGGATAGAGATCGGTGACGACGAGCGCGGCGCGCGATGCGATGCGGTCGACTACGCGCCGGTCGTCGGCGCGCGTGCGGCGCAGCGCGAAGCGATAGGTGAGTCCAAGCTCGATGGCGCGTGCGGCGAGCTCGCGCGCGCCCTGCAAAACGAAGGTGTGCACGCGATCCGAAGCGTACGGATACGACGGATCGAGACCGTGATGGATGAAGAGCGGGAGGCCGAGCCGGTCGGCTTCGAGAGTGGCGTAGCGGAGCGCCCAGTTCTCCTCGAAGCGCTGCGTGCTCGCCATCCAGTAGAGCACGTAGTCGCCATGCACCGGTGCTCGCTTGGCGAGCGGCACGGCGCGCAGCTCGAGCTGCTCGCGAACGAAGTCTGATTCCAGGGCATGCGCCATCGCTTCCCATATAGCACGGATAGCGCCATCCGCGCGTGCTCCCTCGCGCGGCGCGCGCCGGAGCTGCAATATGTTCGTCGACGCGAGAGTGGAGAGCTCGTCATGCCGGAAGTCGAGAGCGACGGCGCACGGATCTGGTATACGATCGACGGGCGCGACGACGCGCCCGCCGTGCTCCTGCTGCACTCGCTCGGCACGAGCCACGCGCTGTGGGATCAGCAGCTGCCGCCGCTCGTCGACAGGCTCCGTCTCATCCGCTACGATGCACGCGGCCACGGCAAATCGACGGCGCCGCCCGGCGAGTACACGATCGAGCAGCTCGGGCACGATGCACTGGCGGTGCTCGATGCTGCCGGAGTGCAGGCGGCGGCGGTCTGCGGCATCTCGATTGGCGGTCTTACGAGCGTATGGCTCGGGCAGAATGCGCCGAAGCGCGTGAGCCGTCTCGTGCTGGCGAATACTGCAGCGCGCATCGGCACGCGTGAGCTCTGGAGCGAGCGCATCGCGTTCGTGCGCGCGAACGGGATTGCGATCGCCGCCGAGCAAGCTATGTCGCGCTGGTTCACGTCGGACTTTCTTGCGACGGAACCGGCGTTGGCGGCGCGCTTTCTCGCGATCGCGCGTGCGTGCCCGCTCGAGAGCTATCTCGCGGCGTGCGCGGCGCTACGCGACACGGATTTGCGGCGCGACCTGCATCACGTGACGGCGCCGACGCTGGTAGTGGCCGGAAGCAGCGACCTCTCGACGACCGTGTCCGACGGAATGTGGCTACGCGACAATATTCCGGAGGCGCGGTTGGAGATTTTGGACGCCGCCCACTTGTCGAACGTGGAGCGACCGGACGAATTCTCGGCGCTGCTCGACGACTTTCTGATCCATTAGGGCCGCTGGGAGACCAACAGCTCAGGTATTGACATTACGTGAGTACTATCTTACGATATATCGTGAGTCTTGTCGTACGATATATCGGAGGAGTTTATGTGTAACAAGAGAGACGATTGGGGCTTCGGCCCGGGATTCCCCTTTGGCGGACCCGGCGGCTGGTCGGGTGCCTGGGGTGGTCGCGGTCGCGGTGGACCCGGGCGCGGCGGACGCCGCCGCAGCC
>JBDTXL010000437.1:0-5907 GCA_040006195.1 Gemmatimonadota bacterium
AGCCGACGTTCGACACGTAGAGATTGCCGTCCGGACCGAGCGTCATGCCGCTGGGAAGAAAGAGACCGTCGGCGATCATTGTGATCTGACCTGACCGATCGATACGACGAATCCGTCCGGTGAACGGCGTCGGACCGCCCGGCACCGTCGTCGACTCCAGCACGTACAAACGATCATGATGGTCCCACACGCTGCCGAGCACTGTGGTCAAACCCGTCGCCCACGTTCTCACGTTGCCGCTCGGCGTGACCTTGAGAATTTGCTCGGTTCCCGGAACTATCGGAAACGTGCCGAGGTTGCCGATGAAAAAGTTTCCGTGGTACGAGACGGACGTCGGCACGATGTGGCCGAACGTCGCCGAGATGTCCACGACGCGCTTGATATGTCCGTTGAGTGACACGCGCTCGAGCGAGCCGTGGTTCGGCTCCACGACGTAGAGATGGCCGCGAACGGCAATCATGCTGTACGGCGTGCCGTCCGGCTCGAAGTCGTCCGGTTCGGGGTTCTGCGTGGGGTGGCTCTTGTAGTACGCACTGAGATCCGCGACCGTCGTCCACCTTCCATGTGTGTTGACGCGGAATACCTGATTGGGAATCGATGGAACACCGTGTGAGCAGCCTGCGCCGGTGAGCAGCCCGTACAGTGTGTTTCCGATGAACGCAACGTCGGCGACGCCGCTGGTCAACTGCCCGCTCGGCATGTTTGTGCTGCTCGATGGAAGATGATCGACGGCGGTCGACACGATGCCGGCGGGGCTGATCTTCGAGATTCGCGAGCCGGTCGTGCTTCCCGTGTACGGTCCGACGCTCGGAACCTGATCGCACTGGCCGATTGTAGAGTTGCTCCCACCCGTTCCGCCCTCGGCCACGTAGAGGTAACCGTCGGGCCCAAAGCGCAGGCCGCGTGGATTGTTCAATCCTGATGCAAATACGCTAACGGTCGCTGGTTCCGCGTCGACTCTCGAGCTCGACGGCGCTGGTGGCTGCAGCGCGCTGGGTTGCGTCGGCTGGTCGCACGCAGCCAGAGCCACGACGGCCATTATTGCGGCGATTCCTCGCGCCCGAGAGAGCAAGGTTAAGGAATTCTGCTGCAGGCGATTGCGCATGTGGCTCTCCGGGTGAGGGATGGGGGACGATTGTTCAAGCGATCGAAAATCACATCGAGGCGGGCGCACCACTCTTCCCTGCACGCCGGCACTAGGGGAGTGCTACGGGAATTGACACTGCCCTTCTATGCGGCGATTGTCAACGCCGTCGCGATGCCTACGCTCCCGCCTCCCGTCGGATCCCGCGCCAGCATGCGTTGTGGGCGCCTAAATCTTCCGAAGCCCCTCGAAACGACGAAAGCCAACCACCGCGAAGTGATTGGCCCGTCAATTTCCAGCGGGGGCAGGACTCAGCGGATCAGTTGCACGATCCCGCCGCCGAGGAGGCTATTCGGGTATCGCTACTTCGAATGTCCCGCGCCGACCTCGATCACGCAGCTTCCCGTGTCCGCGTGCACGCCGGCACACGAGAGAGTCTGCCCCTCCTTCGAGAGCACAACTTTCCCGGCCACGCGAACCCGCGCTCGCTCCAGCGTTCGTGGGAGCACCAGCGAATAGCTCGCACGTGAGCCCGCGTTGTCGACGATCACCCCGTTCGGCATCAGCGCGTAGTGCGCGTCACTCTGCGATCCCGTTTGCGAGAGCATCACCTTCGCGACGTCGGCCCAGCGCACCTGCAACGCACCTGCAGACTGCTCCGACTTGAAATCAATGTCTACCTGAGGGCCCGGCGCAAAGGCGATCCCTCTCGACGCGGCGTCATCGGCGCCGTCATCACGCGCCTGCACAACAACCGCCGGCGTTCGAGACGCACTTCGCCGGTCGAGCCACTCTCGCAGATATCGTCGCCCAAGCGACCCGGGGACGGTTGCCGTCGCGATGCTCGCCACCATGATCAGTGCTGCCGCCGCCAGCAACGCCGAGCGTCGTCCGGATCGAATGCGAGCGCGCCGCATGACCGCGCCCACCTCGAGCGGCGGCACCGGATGATCGATCGACGCGAGCATACCGCTCAATTCGTCGTCGTCGAAATACTCCTGTGAATTCGTCATGCACGTTCCACTGGTTTGATGTTCTCTCGCTGCTGCGATTCGTACACTTTGCGAAACGCCACCTTGGCCCGAGCGAGGAGCGTCCCGACGCTCGATTCGACGATGTCCAGCGACAATGCGAGCTCGCGGTAGCTGTATCCCTCTTCACGGAGCAGCAGCAACGCACGATCGCGCTCCGGAAGGAGGACCAGCGCACGGCGCACCAGCGACCGGCGCTCCGCCGAGAGCACGTCCTCATCGGGCGCCCGCGCTGCGTCGCCCATGTGTTCTTCCGGCGCGCGCCGTCGTAACAGGCGCAGTCGTCGCGACTGTGTTCTCTGCTCGTCGCGCGCCTGATTGAGGGCAACCGACACGAGCCACGCGCGCAGATCATCAGGCATCGTACCTCTGTTGTACAGGCGCACGAATGTTTCCTGCGCGATGTCGCCTGCAAGCGACGCATCGCCGAGATAGCGATGCACCACTCGAAACAGCTCGGCGTAGCGAGACGCGAAGGCGGCCCGGAAGGCGGCGTCGAAGGCGTAAGCGCTCATCCGCGAGGGCGCGAGCCCCAGCGAATGAATCGGTATACACACGAGCGAGCGTTGCACGACGTCGATGGAACCTCCAGCGCGCGCGCCCTTCCGCCGAGTAATAGACGGGGAGACGTGTCAGGTTGATCATGGAGCGCGCGAGCACCGACGATTGTGACAGAGCTCGCCATTACGAGACGGCGGCTAGTACTTCCAATTGAGCCCGAACGTCGCGCTGCGGCGCGGAAGCAACAGGAAAGCGCCGGGGCTCGCCTGGGACGCAAGAACGCCGAGGGTATTTCCTCGATCGAACAGGTTACTCAGCGAAGCACTCGTCGTCACTTCGCTCTCCCGGCCGAAGACCCGCAAACGCCAATCGCGCCGCACGCCCACATCGAAACGTGCGTACGCGGGAAGACGGGAGCCGTCGAGAGCGCCCGCAATGCGACCGGGCGAGCCGGCGAGATCCCCCTGCCCCGCCGCCGAGGAGTATGGCGACCATTCGACCTGATCGGCGATGACGCTGGTGGGGGCGCCGCTGTGCACCGAGGCAGCCACGCGCAGCACCGTATTCGCCCACACACGGAAGTTCGCCGCTCCGGCAAGCGACTGCGCTGCGCTGAAGGAGGGGGTGTAGCTGCTTCCGTTCGCGCGCTGCGTGACGCCCGCAAGCGAATAGGTGAGCTGCCCCGTGAGGCGCTCTCCTTCGCGCGATAGTGCGACCGAAAGGCCGCGAGCGCGGGCGCTCCCGGTGGCAAAGGAGGTAGTCGCGAACGGCTCGCCGGTGACCGGTGCTGCGAGAGTCAGGCCGCTGACGTTGCGGGCGTAGGCATTCGCGCTCAGCGTCAACGAGTGTGAGAGCCGCGCGTCGGCCGTGGCGGTGAGCTGATCCGCCTGTGCCGCCGGCACAACGCCGCCGCCGAACGACGAGCCGGCGATGACGGGAAGTGAAATGCCCGCAACGGCGTCGAAGAGCGACTCTTCGTTGCGGAGCGACTGCACGAACTGATGCATCCGCGCGTAGCCGATCCCGAACGACAGCAGCCCGCTCGGCGAGAAGCGAACAGACAGTCGCGGCTCGATTCCCGCGTGTGCCGGTGCGACGAGCGCATCGCGAATGCCAGCGACGAAGCTCCACTGCGTCGCAACTTTCCACCGTGCTTCGCCGAATGCCGACACCAGCGTCGGAGCACCGCGCAGCGCGAGCGGCGACAGCATGGAAGAATCCGTGCGGGCCACGTCGTAGCGAACATCATAGCGATCGGCGCTCACGCCGCTCTCGAATTGGGCGCCCCCAATCGTCCACGAGTTGCCGACCCCCGCGCCCAAATCGACGAGGCTGTTACGCAGCTGCGAGGTGCCCGCCCACTCGAAGTCAGCATCGAAGCGCGTGCGCCACGCTCGCACGTTCCAGCGCATCTCGCTATCCGAGTGCCATCGAACCGCGTCGGTGCCGGTTCTCCAGCCAAGCGCATTGACCAGCGGCTGCACCGACGGCGCCGCGGCGGCGTCATGCTCGCGATCGGGTTGTTCCCGACCGTTGGCATGGGCCGCGATGTCATCGGGCGTGGCTGCAAAGGAGAGATGGTCGGTACTATGAAATGCGAACGCCTCGAGCTCTCCGCCTCGAAGCGGCATCGTGAACTTCGCGAACATATCGCCGAAGTCGGATCCACCGACGGAGCCGGATGGCGACTCCGAGAGCGAGGCACGGAGGCTGTGACGTACGGCGACGAGAAGCGTGGAGCTCGCGATCGGAAGCGGCGCGCCAACGGTCTCCCGCAGCGAGCGCGAGTTGAACGCCCCGCGCGTTTCGATGCGTTGAGCATCGGCGGGCGTCGTCGTCAGCGCGATGGTGCTCGACGTCGCGCCCCCGCTCGCCGCACTCGGTGCACCACGATCCAGCGACGCGGCCGAGATCACGTCCGGATTGAGTGCCGTGAGAGTGCCGAGTGCGTGATACGGATTGAAGACGGGGATGCCGTCGACGGTTATGCCCGTCTCGGCCGCGCCACCGCCGCGCACGTGTATCGATGTCGGAGTCTCATGACGAGATGACGCGAGTCCGTAGCTGTTGAAGCTCTCCAGCGCATCGGCGGCGGCGAGGGCGGGATCTTCGTGCAACGACGGCCCTGCGATCGTGATCGCCTCGAATCCGGTGGAGTCGAACGGAAGGGCACGTGACCGCAACGCACTGTCGCGCTGCGCACGCGCGCGCACCTGGAGCTCGCTCAGGAGCTGCGGTCGCGGAACGAGCACGATGTCGACGACGACGCGAGGCACTGTCGCCACGAGCACATCGAGCTCGCGCGGATCGTATCCCATCCGACTGACCCGCAGGTGATAGCTACCGGCGGGGAGACCGGAAAGCTCGTAGTGCCCGAGCGAATCGGTGGAAGCGCGGAGCGAGGGATCAGCTCCGGCGCCCCGCACCTCGACCAGCGCCGACGCGATCGGCGCCGACGCCGAATCCGACGAGCGCACGATGCCACTCAGCGACGAGCCTGCGGAGCCGTGCAGGATGGCGAGAAGCAGAGGAAAGATCACCTGTCAATGTACCCGCCCGCTGTATTTCCCGACAACGACAACGGAATTGGGGATTGTTTGTGACAGCCGCGAACCAGCGCCCCGGGTGCGTTGCCATGTCAGGAGATCGTCAGTGTGCCGGCGCCGGAGTCGTACTGGGTGGTATACGAAGTGAGACTGGAGGTTGGTTGACCGCCGATCCAGGTGCCGGAGTCCGTGAACCGGGCACCGTGCAGCGGGCAGGTAAAGCCACTGCCGTTCGAGTTGACCGTGCCGCCCGCGTGCGGGCAAATCCGCGAGACGGTGTCGAAGGTATCGCTTCCCGTGCGCACGACGGCGAGCGGATTGTTCCCGGAGCTCACATAGGCGACGCCGCCGATGTTCGCGAGCGCCGGGTAGTCGGACAGGTTGATCGTCAGGCTCACGCTGCCGGGCGACGTCGGACCTCCACCTCCGCACCCCGCGAGCACCAACGCGATCGTTGCGAGCGAGCCGTGGAGCACGAACTGCCGACGCGAGACACACGATGTCGAATCGGTCACGGGCGGTTTGGTGCCTTCGAAGCCTGCCATCGGAATCTCCGTCATCAGGTGGTCAGTGAAATGACGGCAGCCGTCCAGGCAGCGCCGTCCTCGTCTTCCTTGAACATCTTGTCCAGATCCACGAGGAGCGTAGGGCCCTGCCGCTGAATCGCGAGTCGGTCCATTCCGCGCGTGGCACGACCTTCGATGAACACGCCATCGGGCCGGTATTTCGAATGATGCTTGGGACA
>JBDTXL010000438.1:0-1673 GCA_040006195.1 Gemmatimonadota bacterium
CGACGATCGCGAGCACCACACCCTGCGTCGCTTCGCCGGTGCGACGCACGAGCATTGTGAGCAGCAGAGTCACGAGCACGTAAGCAACGACCGCCGCGACACTCGACGACGAGATGTGCGGCACCGCGTCAGCCGCGAGGAGCGCGGTGCCGATCGAGGCAATGAGAAGCGCGAAGCCAAGACGAACCCTGCTTTGCCAGAGCAGGATTTCTCCGTTGGCCTGTTCTTTAGTGAGAGTCGTCGTACGAAAGTCCGGCAAAGGTGAATGGCTCGCCGGGGAGAAAAGCGATCCCCATGCCAACTCTCTCCAGTGGCCGAACTCTCTGTGATGCAACGGGTTGTGATCGTGATACGGAACTTCGTACCGCCGTTGCGCCCTCGCGATTGGCGACGATCAGGCGAATTGCGCGTCGCCTACGCCGCCGGGATGGACTAGCGCGAAGTGCGCTCCGAGAGGTCGAGCATCGTCGCGCCTCTGATGTATTCAACTGTTTGCGGAGCCTCGAGTGTCGACAGTCGCTTTACGACATTCGCCACGCGGCGCGCCTGCGCGAGCATGTCGTCGCCCAGCTCGCGGATATCGGGCGATAGCGCATCATCCATCAGCATCAGCTGCACGTTGCCCAACAGCGCTGCGAGCGGATTGTTGACCTCGTGCTGGATCGCGAGCGCGGTCTGGCCGATCCCCGCCAGCCACTGCGCATTCGCGAGTGCATCCTCCGCACCCCAGCGTGCCTCATTCGCCGCGATACGGCGCTCGGCGATCTCGAGCCGGGCGGTGATCGACGACGGAGTGAACGGCTTGAAGAGATAGTCATCGGCGCCCGCGTCGAGCGCGTTCACGACGTCGTCGCCTTCGATGCGGCCGGTGACGACGAGGACGAACGTATCGCGCGACCACTCCGATGCGCGGATGCGCCGGCACACTTCGAGTCCGTCGAGCTCCGGCATCTGCCAATCCAGGATCACGAGCGAAGGATGCTCCGTCTCGAAGATCGCCCACGCCATCCCGCCATCCTCCGCCGGCAGCGGCTCGTGACCACGATCGAGAACGGCCGCCTCAATGAGGCGGCGAACGAGCAGGCTGTCGTCGGCGACGATGGGTTTCGTGATGTAGTCATCGAAGCCGTGCGCCAGATACTTTGCCGCGATCGCTGCTCATCGCGTGAGCCGTGAACGGGATCACGGGGAGATGACGAAAGTCCGGATCGGCGCGAATGTGACGGAGCACCTCCACACCATCCATTCCCGGAAACGAGATGTCGAGGAGTACGATCTCCGGCCGCTCGGCGGCAAGCGACGCGAGTCCCTCGGGGCCGGTCGGATGCTCGGTAACTTCGTAGACATCGCCGAGGATCGCCTGCAGAAGCAGTCGATTGTCGACGTTGTCCTCGATGATCATGATCCGTCTCGTCATGGAGATGTCGGTGGGAGAAAGGCCGTTTCGAGCCAAACGGTGTACCGGGCGAGCTCTTCATCCAGATCCGACAGTGCGCGTGCGAGTCCGGCGGGTGATCCGGACTCTCGAGTCGCTCCGCGATGATCTGCACGCGCAGTGCACCCATTTGCCCGGCGCTCGACTTGAGCATGTGCGCCATCGCACGAACCGCCTCGATGTCGATTCGCGCAGGAGCCTCATGTAGGAATAGTGTCGTGAGCTCTTCGCGAAGCTT
>JBDTXL010000439.1:0-1830 GCA_040006195.1 Gemmatimonadota bacterium
ACGCGCTGCTCCTCGTGGACAAGCCCGCAGGCATCACCTCCCACGACGTCGTGAGTGTCGCTCGCCGCGCCCTCGGCGAGAAACGCATCGGACACGCGGGCACGCTCGACCCCTTCGCGACCGGACTCCTCGTGCTGCTCACCGGCCGCGCCACGCGTGTGCTTCCATACGTCGAGGGCGAGCCGAAGGAATATGAGGCGACGATTCGCTGGGGCGCGGAAACCGACACCGACGATGCGACGGGCACCGTCACTCGCGAGGCCGCCGGCTCGATGCCGCCGCGCGACGCGCTCGATGCCGCGATGGCGACGCTCACCGGGCGCATCGAGCAGCTCCCGCCCGACTACTCGGCGAAGCAGGTCGGCGGTCGACGCGCGCACGCGGCCGCGCGGAGCGGAGCACCGCTCGTGCTCGCGCCGGTGCCTGTGCACGTGCACAGCTGGACGCTGCGCGCGCATCGCGAGAGCGAGAGCGAGACCGACGTCACGATCGTCTGCGGCGCCGGCACCTACATCCGCGCGCTCGCTCGCGATCTGGGCCGCGCGACGGGCAGTGCCGCCCATCTCTCGGCGCTCCGCCGCACGCGGAGCGGACCGTTCGATGTCGCCAACGCCACCACGTTCGCCGATCTGCGCGATCAGCGCGCCACCGTGCGCGCACCCCGCGAGGCGATTCCCTCGATCGCCGAACAGCGCGTGAGTGCGGCCGATGCGGCGAGGCTCGCACGCGGGATGCGCGTCGCCGCGACCATCGAGGGCGTGCGCGCCGCGCTCCTCGATGATGCGGGCGCGCTGCTCGCAATCGCCGAGCGGAGCGGCGCCGACTGGCAGCCGCGCGTGGTGCTCGCCAATGAGTGAGACGTTCCGCAGCTGGGACGACTCCGGACTGCCGCCCACCGCTCTCGGCACCGTGCTCACCGTCGGCACCTTCGACGGCGTCCATCGCGGACACCAGCGCGTGCTCGAGTGCATCGCACGACGCGGCAACGAGCTCGGACTCTCGAGCGTGCTCGTCACGTTCGATCCGCATCCGCTCGAGATCGTGCGCAAGGATGCCGCGCCCGCGCTGCTCACGCTCGCGCAGGAGAAGCTCGAGGTGATCGCGGAGAGCGGCATCAACTACGTCGCCGTGGTTCCGTTCACGAAGACACTGCAGCGTTACGACGCGGCCGCCTTCGTCGACCAAATTCTCCGCCAGCGCTTTCACGTGAAGCATCTCGTGATCGGCCATGACCACGGCTTCGGTCGCGGTCGCGCGGGGGACGTGGAAGTGCTGCGGCGGCTCGGCGATACGCGCGGCTTCACGGTCGAGGTGGTGCCCGCCGTCGAAGCCGGCGATGGCGTCGCGATCTCGTCGACGACGATCCGCCAGGCGATCGCCGCCGGTGAGCTCGAGCGCGCAGCGAAGCTTCTTGGTCGCGCCTATTCGATCGCCGGCCGAGTGCAGGGTGGGGACCGGCGGGGACGACTCCTCGGCTTCCCGACCATCAATCTCGGCGCGCCATCGCCACGAAAGCTCCTTCCGCCCGCCGGAGTATATGCGGTGCGCGCCCAGACCCACCTCGGCGCCTTTGGCGGAATGATGAACCTCGGCGCTCGGCCCACGTTCGGCGACGACACGGTGGCGATCGAAGTCCATCTCTTCGATGCCGGCGGCGATTTCTACGACCGTGCCGTGAGGATCGACGTCCTGTCGCGCCTGCGGGACACCCGAAAATTCGATAGCGTCGATGCCCTGGTCGCCCAACTCCGCGAGGACGAGCAACACGCTCGCCGCGCGTTGACTCAACCGTTGTCCAGCCATAACGTTAAGAGCTGAGCAATATCCTTA